>JBFZFB010000131.1:0-7130 GCA_041306605.1 Lentisphaerota bacterium
AGGTATGCCGTAGAGAGTGAAAACCCACTTCAACCACTGCCCGCTTGTTCGAGCCTTCTCCGGTGCCCTTGCGTTGTGTTCTTACGCCGCAGGCTTCAAAGTGCTCTTGTATCTTCTTCGATAGGACTGATGCATCCCGCAAGTACTGCACGGCGGTTTCAGGCATGACATACTCATCCCGATTGTCGGCTGGTATGGCCATCAATAAAGTGGCAAGGGTCTCATGAATAGGGATAACGACAGGGCGCGGGTTACGGCGGGCTATTTTCCCCGGTACGCGCCGAATAATACGGCGGGGCAAGTCCACTTCGGCCCAGCGTAATGTTGCCGCATCCCCCAGTCTAAGGCCGGTATAGATCCCTATGGCAAACAGCAGAAGCATTTCTCCGGATGTAGCAGTGCATATAACCCTCAATTCATCAGTCGTCAATTCCCGGCGGGACTCACTAACAACGCGCTTGTTGTGTACCCCTTCCCACGGATTAACAGTCATGCGGGCTGGTTCCTTCAATATACGGAACATCAGTTTAAGAAACCGGACATGTTTATTGAATCTATTAGCGGATAGACCGCGTTCTTTTGACAAGTGCATCGCATACTCGCCGGCGATTACCGGGGTCACATCACGCAGTGCCAAAACATCAGAGTGTGTATATTTCAACCATTTGACAAAAGCCATAAAGTGTCCCTCATAATGTGCCAGTGTAACCGGCCCCGAATCTGGACGGCCCGGGGCTGATATATAGGTGTTCCATCCAGCACTGATAGTCAGAGGCGGATTACGTTCATCTTCAAGCCGGGTTAGTTCAACAGTGCGGCCTTCAATTTGGGCGGCAATGTTTCTAAGTGTTGCCACTTCATCCCCTGCAATAAAAGGCTCCATGATCCGGTGAAGTTCTTTCTCTGCTTTCCGGCGATCCCGTTCTCCGGTGGATCGCATTAACTTCTTACCGCCGACTGTCCAAACGGCGTAAAAAATTTTACCCCGGCGAATCAGATATCCAGTGCGTTTTCTCATAGCTGTCCCTTTCTTGCTTTTGTACTCTCTTATATGTAATATATTGACCAAATGGGGGTAAGAAGTCAACTACATAAAGGTAGCAATTTTAAAAAATAAAAGGGGAAATGGGGTAATAAAGGGACTTAAAATCCCTCGGTTCGTAAGGACTGTGTGGGTTCGATTCCCACCACGCCCACCATTTTGGGTATATTCCGGGCACCCGTAGCTCAATTGGACAGAGCACCTGACTTCGGATCAGGATGTTGGGAGTTCGAGCCTCTCCGGGTGCGTTTTTTATTCCGGTAAATCAGCCTTTAGAAAACTATAGGCGCGAATACTTCATAGCCGGCTAGTTTTTGCCTGCCGTTAAGAAAAGCCAGCTCTATGAGAAAATCTATTTCCACGACTGTGCCCCCTGCCCGCTTGATGAGCCGAGCAGAAGCAGCCGCCGTCCCACCGGTGGCAAGAAGATCATCAATCAATACCACCTTGTCACCTTTCTTGAATGCATCCTGATGAATTGTCAGTGTCGCCGAGCCGTATTCAAGATCATACGATTCCTCATAAGTCTTATACGGCAGTTTGCCTTTCTTGCGGATAGGCACCAGTCCGGAGCCAAGTCTATCACAAACAGCGCCAGCAAACAGGAACCCCCGCGCGTCTATTGCCGCTATTTTGTCAATGCCGCAACCCTTGTGACGATTAACAAAAATATCAATCGCCATTCCAAATAAAACAGGGTCGGATAAAACCGGCGTTATATCCTTGAAAATAATGCCCGGCTTCGGAAAATCCGGAACATCTCTTATCGCCGCTTTTAACTTTTCTGCACTCACATCAGTCTCTGCCTTATAATATTTAACCTTGAATCGAAGCTTGCGCCGCCGCCAAACGCGCTATCGGCACCCGGTACGGACTGCAACTTACATAGTTGAGCCCCGCACGATAACAGAACTTTACAGAGTCGGGATCACCACCCTGCTCTCCGCAAATACCGACCTTCAGATCCTTTCTCACGCTTCTGCCTTTGTCAACCGACATCTTGATCAACTGGCCGATTCCATCCTGATCCAGTGTCTGAAAAGGATCCGCCGCCAGAATACGCTTTTCGAGATAATCCGGCAAAAATCCACCGATATCGTCACGGCTGAACCCGAAGCCCATCTGCGTCAGATCATTCGTACCGAACGAAAAGAATTCAGCTTCTTTTGACATCCGGTCCGCCATCAGCGCCGCTCTCGGAATTTCTATCATCGTACCGTACATATGAGGAATCGCCTTGATCTTCATCTTGCGGCAGACCTCATCATAAATCTTAAGACAAATATTTTTCTGATGTTTCAACTCGTTCACATCACATGTAACCGGAATCATTATCTCCGGCTTGCACTTCTTCCCGCTCTTGATCAGCTCCGCGGCCGATTCAAATATAGCGCGCACCTGCATCTCAGTAATTTCGGGATATGTAATGCCAAGCCGCACACCGCGGTGCCCCATCATGGGATTGTTTTCATGCAGTTCCTCACCGCGCTTCTGAACATCCGACACCTTGATGCGCAGTGACTTTGCCAGCTCTTTCTGTTTCTGCAGACTCTGCGGAACAAACTCATGCAAAGGCGGATCAAGCAGTCTTATTGTCACAGGCAGACCTTCCATAACCTGCAGTGTCGCCTTGATGTCGTGCTTGACGTACACAAAAAGCTCCAACAATGCCTTGCGCCGTTCCTGTTCATTCGAGCTTAGAATCATTTTTCTAAGCAGAAACAGGGGTTTTTCACTGCCTTTTCCGTAAAACATATGTTCTGTGCGGAACAGGCCTATGCCTTCAGCGCCGAAGCCGCGCGCTATTCCAGCGTCTTCAGGAGTATCAGCATTAGTACGCACGCCAAGCTTGCGATACTTATCCACAATCTTCATAAACTTCTGGAATCTAGGATTCTCAGTGGCATCCATCATGCACATTTTTCCGGCATAGACTAATCCCTTACTGCCGTTAAGCGTTATACAATCCCCTTCCTTGAGAACCTTTCCATCAACCACCATTTTCTTGCTTTTGGCATCCACGTGAATATCGCCGGCGCCGACAATACAGCACTTGCCCCAGCCGCGCGCTACAAGCGCCGCATGACTCGTCATACCACCGCGTGCGGTAAGAATGCCCATAGCCGCTCTCATTCCTTCAACATCTTCAGGATTCGTTTCTTCACGAACCAGTATCACTGTCTTGCCTTCTTTGGCCTGCTTGACAGCTTCAGCGGCTGTGAAAACGATCTGACCGCAAGCCCCGCCCGGCCCCGCCGGCAATCCGCGTGCCAGCACTTTTGACTTCTTCTCTGCCGCCGGGTCCACCACAGGATGCAGTAATTCGTCCAATTGGTTCGGCTTAACACGGGTAACGGCTGTTTTTTCGTCTATCATTTTCTCGCTAAGCATATCCATTGCCATATTCAGAGCCGCGGTGCCGGTACGCTTGCCGTTCCGGGTCTGAAGCATGTAAAGCTTGCCTTCCTGTATCGTGAACTCGATGTCCTGCATGTCACGATAATGCTTTTCAAGCTTGTTCCGTATGCCGACCAGCTCTTTGTAAAGCTTAGGCATCGCCTTCTCAAGAGATGTAATATGCCGGTTTTGAGCGTTCTTTGTGGATTCGTTAAGCGGCGAAGGAGTCCTGATGCCGGCCACTACATCCTCACCCTGCGCGTTGACAAGCCACTCGCCAAAGAATTTATTCTCACCGGTTGCGGGGTTGCGCGTAAAAGCCACGCCGGTTGCCGATGATGTTCCCATATTCCCGAAAACCATCGCCTGCACGTTTGTCGCGGTACCCCACTCATGAGGTATGCTTTCTATGTTCCTGTAAGAAATGGCCCTCTTTCCGTTCCAGCTCTTGAAAACAGCACCCACTCCGCCCCAAAGCTGGTCCATGGCATCATCCGGAAAACTCTTCTTCAAAACCTGCTTGATTCTCTTTTTGTACTCATTGCACAAATATTTCAGATCCACCACAGTCATGTCGGTATCGTTCTTGTATCCCTTTTTCTTTTTCAGGGTGTTCATTATTGATTCAAGCTGAACACGGATGCCTTCGCCTTCTTTGGGCTCGATTCCTTCCGCTTTTTCCATCACAACATCGGAATACATGGTGATCAAACGCCTGTAGGCATCATAAACAAACCGTTCATTACCGGTTTTGGCGACAAGACCCGGAATTGTTTTTGAACACAATCCGATATTCAACACGGTTTCCATCATGCCCGGCATTGACATGCGCGCACCTGAACGGCATGAAAGCAGTAATGGATTCTTCACATCGCCGAATTTCATACCCATCTCGCGCTCCACGCAAGCAAGGGCTTTTTCGACTTCTTTCTTCAATTCCACCGGATATTTCATTCCACGCGCGAAATATGTGGTACAGCACTCGGTAGTTATCGTAAAGCCGGCAGGAACAGGCACGCCTATCTTGCACATTTCCGCCAGATTCGCGCCCTTGCCGCCGAGCAGGTTCTTCATTGTTGCATTACCCTCTGTCCTTCTCTTGCCGAACATATATACGTATTTCTTGCTTTTCCCTGACATTGTCATCCCCCTTTTTTATTCTTTATGATTATTCGTATCTATTTAGCCATCCGAAGAAAATATTTTCAAATATTTCGACAGGATTACAGGATAATGTGTTTTCATCCTGTAAATCTACCATTTTTCAGTTGGTCAACTGCCTTATTTTCCATTTTACCTCAACTTTGGCACTCCAAAGTTAATTAATAAACCAATTGGCATTCCAGTTGCAATAAGGTAGTTGACCAACTGAATCTCATGCGCTTTGACCATCTTTTCCATAGACTTCAGCTCTGCAATAACATCGTTCTCAACAACCATATTCGCAAAAAAACTCCTGCTGTTTCTCCTTCATAACTACCGAAAGAACGTTTTAACATTCTGCATTCAGTCCTGCCCGGTGAAGTCCCGGCAACAAATATTTCTAGCATACAGATTCCAGAAAGCCAAAGCCCATTTCATTATAGACCTTGTGTGCACAACCAATGATCTTTTCTGCTATATCTTTCATGTTCCATCCCTTTGGCTTTCTGCCCAAAAAGATTAACACGATAAATCCTGTCTTCCCTATCAGACCATATCCCGTTCGTCCTGTCCTTAGACCCGGAGTATACGAGGGTCAAATTCTTTCTGCAAATGGCTTACTGCTTCCGATGATTATACAAATTGGAACAAAAGAACGCTGAAAAAATGTAACACAAACCAGCCTCTTGTCAAGAAATCCCCCATGTTTTATCAGCTTTCGACACGATGCTCCATGTTACTACGTCTTTTCTTGCAATAATTTTTTGTACATTAAAATCATGCTGTGTTAGCATTATGAATCGTTTTAATATCAGGAGGAGAAATATATGCGTCGAATCTTTCTTTTCAGCTCATGTCTCTTTGCCCTTAATTGCCATCTTGCACTCGCACAAATCGTAATCTCCGATATCACCGGATTGGATAATATAAAACTCGATCTGAACGGCAATTACGTGCTTGGACAGGATATCGACGCCAGCGCCACCGCCACATGGAACGGCGGCAACGGCTTCACACCGCTCGGAACCAACGGCAACAGATTCGACGGCACATTCAACGGGAACGGCCACACAATAAACAACCTATGGATATCAAGAACAAATACGACATACGTCGGACTCTTCGGGGCCGCCAGCAAGGATGCCATAATTAAAAATGTGTCTCTGGCAAACGCTCAAATCTCCGGTTACGAAACGGTGGGTGGTCTGGTCGGTGACAATAACGGAACCATAAACGGATGCTCTGTCGCCGGCACTGTTTCCGCCATACATGGCGAAGCAGGCGGGTTGGTCGGCAACAACGACGGATCCGTCAAACAATGTCATTCCTCCGGAACCGTGTCAGGCCCTTTACGTGTGGGCGGCTTTGTCGGTGACAATAACAGTTATATAAGCGCCAGCTACAGCCTCGCCAATGTGACATCAACCAACGAGAATATCGGGGGCTTCGCCGGCGACAACGACGGAATGCTCATCATGTGCCACAGCACAGGGATCGTCACTGGCAGGACGGATATAGGCGGGTTGGTCGGCAACAATAACAGCACGGTTCTGAAATGCTACAGCACCGGCAAAACTTACGCGTCAGGTAATAATGCCGGCGGCTTGATTGGCGACAATAAAGGTCTCGTCCAAAAAAGCTACAGCACCGGCGACGTGTCTGCCGGCGATTATTGCGGCGGATTCATTGGCCAGAATAAAGGACCTGTCCAGAACTGCTACAGCACAGGCCGCGTAACAGGGAAGAATTCAAATCTATATGCTGTGGGCGGATTTACAGGTGATAATTCCAATACTCTTTCAAAATGCTACAGCACAGGCCGCGTAACAGGCGATAGAATCGGCGGATTTGGCGGTAATAATGACGCGATTATGACCAACTGTTTCTGGGATGTCACAACATCTCAAACAAATATAGCCGTTCGCTACGGATTAGGCGCCGGAATTACCGGCACAAACACCACCGGCATGACAAAACAAGCCACATTCAACACTTGGGACTTCACCTGGATATGGAAAATAACAGGTATCAGCAACTACCCCAGCCTGTCTTTCCGAACCGTGGCAAATGATTTTGACGGCGATGATAAAGCAGATCCTGCCGTTTATAACCCCGGCGGCGGCAACTGGCATATCTCTCAAAGCTCTCTCGGTTACGGTGAAAACACTTTCGGCTACGCCACAACCGTTCCTATCACAGGCGATTTTGACGGCGATAAGCAATATGACTATGGCTGTTACGACGATACCGGCAGTTACGGACAGCCGCCCGGCTCTTGGTATATCATGCAGAGCTCTTCCGGCTTCACAACCAAAACTTTCGGCTATGCCGGCACCGTTCCTATCGTCAGCGATTTCGACGGCGACAGCAAAGATGATTACGGATGTTATGACGCCGCAGGCAACTACGGACAACCCGCAGGCTCTTGGTACATCATGCAAAGCTCTGCCGGCTTCACAACTAAAACTTTCGGCTATGCCGGCACCGTCCCTATCGTCGGCAATTTCGACGGCGACAGCAAAGATGATTACGGATGTTATGACGCCGC
>JBFZFB010000132.1:0-4564 GCA_041306605.1 Lentisphaerota bacterium
TTCCGATGCACGTGAAATCGGCTTCAACAGCATTAAATCCTTTGAAATCATTCCAAGCAAATGTGTTGCTACTTCCCTTAAGAGGATCGGCTGGTAATGCACTGATGGCCCAAGCACCGCTTCCATCGATTTTGTTCTTGGCTATAAATCCACCAGAACCCATCTGAGTAATCCCCTTATTTTTTGGACCACCCCTAAGATCAACTTTATTGCCTAAAATTGATGTTCCGTCCGAGGCTGAAAAAATAGCGGTTGAAAGCTCGCCATGGGCCTGCACAACATTGTTAGCCACAGTGATTTTTGAATTCCTACGTAAATCTGAACCTCCAGATCTATCAAGAAACCATCCAACTGCTATTCCATTTGGATAGCTGGAGGGGCCTGGAAATGGGCACCCTTCTTTTGGTGTTATTATATGGTTTTCCGTGATGGTTACACTTCCTCGGCCTTCTTCATCGATATAATTGTCTAATGTTTCTATCGAATTTCGTGAAATATTTCTGAATATATTTTTCTTTACTTCGATTGTTGCCCCCCAGGTCCAAAGAAAAAATGCACCTTGGGCCATTGTGTCTTTGGGGTTGTTGCACTTGAGGTCGACCGTGTTATTTTCAAACACCAAATTACCGGTCACTGCTTTCGGAATAATTTTTTCTCTATGTGCGTATCGGGTTCCAAAAAATGCGCCTGCTTGTACCCAGATTGTTGTATCCTTCTCCTGCCATTTAAATTTCATTTCATATGGTTGAACGTTGGTGATTTTGTTCCCTGTAATTACTGCGCCGCAGGTGTAAGGAAAATGCATGGGTGTCCAAGTAGCACCATCAAAGTGAACATTTTTTACTTTAATCCAGGGGCCTGACCCCAGGAGAGAAGGATCTGTCGCTGGCAGTTTACTTTGAAAAGTCCACTGACCGCCCATGATTTTGGTCAAGGGCACTCCTTTAGAATCTGCTTCACCGATTATTGCGATATCATTTTTAACAATTACGCTTCCTTTTTGGCCAAAATTAAAAGTTCCCTTTAATAGAACTGTCCCACCTTTATCGACAGCATCTTGGATAGCCTTGATATCTATCTCTGCATTATTTTGACCCGTAACAACAAGGCCATAGGCATAAGGCATATATAGAATTATCCAGGTTGTCAGAAGCACTGATACGCACAGTATCGAACTACATGGATGCTTTTTCATGGTTCCCCCTCCTCTGAATTTATAGCGAAAGCAGTAAATGCCGCCAGTAAAACCTAATTGGGTGGCAATAACTTGACCTTTTCTTTACAGATTCCTCGTCCGGTCCCATCCGGGAAAGGTTTCGGATTCCGCACGATCCAATCCATAGTACCTAGCATGCCGATATATTTTCCGGTACCGGATAGCACCTTCGCCGTGCCGGGAGATGTTCCGGGCTGTGGGTTTTCAGTCTCCTTTTCCAAGATTTCCCAGACCAGTTTATCCCCATCCTTATCTGTCCATGTCTCGAAACCTCTGAGTCTGGTTCCATCTTTCCCTCTGTAAATAATACCCACGATATGGACCGATGCTTCATGGAAGAGCCCCTCGCCGCTGTCGTTGACTCTCACTCCAAGGGTCTCAAATTGAATAATCATCTGGTCCTGGTCGAGTTTGAAGACTTTGGGCGAATGCCCATAATAATGCGTTCCCGAAAGTTGTACCTCTTTGGCGCTTTGAGCAAAAACCAGCCCTCCCCAACCGATGGCAATGGCCAAACAAATTGCCGCTGTCAAAATTAATTTTTTCATGAAATGCCTCCTTGCGTTGTGCCGTTTTCTGCCTTGGCTTTCAATTCGCCGATAGCAGCCATGACGGATTTGCTTTCAGCTTTGAAAATCGCTCTCCAAGCTGTAAATTTATTCCCCAGAAAGACCAATTTAGATAAGGGCTAACCCACAAACTCAAATTAACAAGCGAATTCAGCATGTTAAAATCATATAACACTCTAGTGATACTGGAGATTGATTATCATAGAGCGTAGAGGTATAACCGTTAAAACGGTTAAGTTTTTTCTATTCAATCTTTTTCAAGGTACCGCCATGGAAAAGTTTGAAAGAATTCAATGTGATTTGGCCGAATACAAAATCACACTCGAATTCCCTGGCAGAAAAGCCCCTTTGGTCGTCCATTTCGATACCCCCTCCAGGCGATTTTATTTTTCCATAATTGCCTTGATCATAACGGAGATGAAAAAGCAGGAAGTGCCGGGATTCGTTCATATGCCCCGGCATAAGGACATATTGAGGCTGCTTGACAAATCTCTCTCAGGTAAGAAGGCATCCGAGCATGCCGAAGGCATGTGGGCAAAGATCAATATGGCATGGCGCAACCGGCTGCCGGACCTGGAGGCGGCAGCGCTCTTTAAAGTTCTCGATCGGGAGCTTGTCTCCCCCTATGAGAAAGGTGGGAAATACAGGTACCAATGCTCGGAAGGGGAGTGTGATCTCTGGGCAGGGCTATTCGGCTACGATGAAAACAACAAATGGCGATTCAAATTTGCATTCGATTCGGTTTCCGTCGGCTTGAATGACATTTCCGTCACGCTGGGGAACCTTCGGGACAATTCGGCCTGGGAAGAGTTTGTAAACCGTCTCAGGAACATGTCCGGAAATGATCAGCTTCTCATTGATCCAAACGAAACAGCACCCACTGAACTATCACCAAAGAACGGGAGCAGTAGCGAAAGGTCTCAAAAGCGCATGTGGGGTATGGTGGCAACCGCGGTTACGGTAGTCATCATCGCTATCGGATGGCTATTTTTCTCATATAAAACAAAAATGCCTGTCGAAAGTGTAGATTTGAGCCTTTCGGTCTACCCGTCCATCGATAAGCCGTCTTTGGCAGTTTTGCCTTTTGAAAATCTAACCGGAGATTCCCAGCAAGAGTATTTCAGTGACGGTGTTGCGGATCAGCTTTTAACAAGTTTGTCACAAGGACCATATCTTTACGTCACTGCCCGTACTTCCAGTTTCGCATTCAAAGGAAAGCCCATGCAGGCTCAAGAAATTGCTGCGAAGCTCGGGGTGCAATACCTAATCGAGGGCAGCGTACAACACGACAAGGACCGGGTGCGCATCAATGTTCAATTGATTGACGGCCGCGATGGAAATCATATCTGGTCGGAAACGTATGACCGCAATTTTTCCGATCTGTTTGCCCTTCAAGACAAAATAGCCATGGATGTGATGGCGTTTCTGAATGTCCAGATAACCGGCTATGCTACTGGAGCGCTGAAGTACTCAAGGCCAACCAACTTGAAAGCATATGAACACTACCTTAGAGGTTTGTACTACCATCTTGGCCGCAGGACCGAGGACGTTCAAAGGGCAGGCCAGTCCTTTGAGGAGGCTATTCAGATCGATCCCAATTTCGGCAGAGCTTACGCGTGGCTGGCCAACACCTATTTGGATGAAATTGAACTGCGCCTGACAACGCGACGGGAACAAGTCATTGAAAAGGCGGAACAGGCAGTTCAAAAAGCGCTTGCCGTAGACCCGGACTATCCTCCATATGGCACGATGAGCCGCATCAGCCGATTGAAAAAAGATATGGAAACCGCCATCGTATATGCGCGTAAGTCTGTCCAGCAAGCGCCTAACGATTCCGGCCGCCACTACATGCTATGCTTGGCGCTGGCGATGGGGGAGGAATTCGAAGAATCCGTTGATTCCTGCGAAACCGCTCTTCGGCTCGCACCCTTCAGACCGGTTAACTATGTTTTGCAGCTTGCATGGTCTTTGGTGGGAAATACCCAATATGATAAGTCTATACCTATATTTAAAGAGGTTATCGATCGCAGCCTTCAATCCTTTTACGCCTATCTTGCGTACAAGGGACTCACTGCTGCTTATGAGCTGTCCGACCGGCATGTGGATGCCCACTTGGCAGCACAGAATGTATTAAGAATGAACCCGAAGTTTTCTTTAGAAAACGAATCCAGGTTGTCGCCAGCTAAAGAAGGCCCTTTTAAAGAACGCATGATAAACGCATACCGCGCTGCTGGGCTAAAGTAGCTTATCGAAACAACGGATGGCATTTCAGGCGCCGGCCGCCTCAGCTGGTCTCGATCAGCGGTAAGGTAACAAGAGTTGACATACTAAAAATGATATAGATATAATATGGTATGTGGCGGGTTGAAGAACATCGGAGGATCGATAAGCAAGTCACTTCAGCCCCGGAGGAGATACTGAAACGCTATGAGAAGTGGAAAGACGTTGCTTCTATCTCTGGTCCTTCGGGGCTTCGGCTGATCAGGGGGTTTCACGATGAAGCCCTATCGGGTAATTGGAAAGGATTCCGGTCCTCTCGTTTGGGGCTTCAGTGGCGGGTCATCTACCGTGTTATTCACCCAAAGCTCTTATTTCAGGTCGCATCGCTAACCGCACACGACTATCGGAGAAAATAAAATGAGTGAGTATCGTACTGCGAAGAAACGTGTGACGGTTTCGGTTGGAGAATCCGTCCGCATGATTCGCGAACTTCAAGAATTAAGCCAGAATCAGCTATCGCAGCTAACCGGCATTCCGCAAGCTACCATTTCTGCCATTG
>JBFZFB010000133.1:0-30645 GCA_041306605.1 Lentisphaerota bacterium
TGAACCTTCGCCTATCGTTCTGTTGGTAATTACATTGATAATTGGCGCCCGGTTCACATTTGTAACAGTCACAAGGAAATTCGTCTGATCTGTCGCACCCAAGCTGTCGCGAACAACTATAACCACCGTATATGGACTTCCGGTCGAAGCCGTATATCCCGGCGTATACACATAATTCGTTCCAGACACACTGCCACCAGCCGGACCGCTCGTATTCGTATACGTCACGGAATCTCCGTCAGAATCGGTAGAGGTCAACGGAACTGTCAGTGTGGATCCTTCTCCTATCGTCTGACCCGCGACAGCGCCCATCACCGGCGAACGGTTCACATTCGTAACCGTCACAAGGAAGTTCGTCATATTCAGTCCGCCCAGCCCGTCGCTAATCACAATACCCACATTGTAATTACTGCTTAACGTAGAGCCTGACGCATCATAATCAGGACTGTATGTATACGTAGTTCCGGCAACACTGCCCGGTCCGCTGACGTTGGTATAAGTCAACGGATTACCATCCGGATCGGTCCCGCTCAACCCAACGTTCAAAGTTGAACCTTCACCTATCGTTCTGTTGGTAATTACATTGATAATAGGCGATCGGTTCACATTCGTCACCGTTACAAGGAAATTAGTGACATCCATCCCGCCCAGTCCGTCGCTTACCATAATAGCAACCATATACGGGCCGCCTGTTGAAGCGTTATAATCAGGATTATAATTGTAAGTGGTACCGGAAACGCCACCCGGCCCAAAAACATTGGTGAATGTCATGGAATCACCATCCGGGTCATCCGCGCCCAGAGACACATTCAATGTTCCGCCTTCACCTATCGTCTGATCCGCGATACCGTCAATAACCGGCGAACGGTTGACATTGGTAACTGTGATCATGAAATTAGTCTGATCCCATCCGCCGCGATCATCACTCACCATGATGGTTACAGCATACGGACTGCCTGTTGAAGCATCGTAATCAGGGCTGTAAACATAATTTGTATCCGATACGCTGCCCGGACCGAAAACATTTGTGAACACCAACGGATCTTCATCCGGATCAATCGCGCTCAACGGCACTGTAAGAACAAAATTCTCTCCAACCGTTTGATCTGGAATTGCCGCAATGTGAGGCGGATTATTGGGCGGTATTATGATGAAGTTTATATTGGTCAAAATGCTTCCGGCATTGGTCCAGACAAGATCAGCATCGTTAATATTGGTCTCGTTGTTCCAGAACCAATTTTCACCCCAGCCTGCCACAATTATATAGTTGGTATCATCCGGCACGGCAAAGCCATAATAGCCGTTAGTAAACGTACTGGCGCCGCCGGCCGTTTGCCACTGATCAACGCCCACCTGCCGCCATGCCTGCACCCATACATTGCTTAATGGCTTTAGGTCATCATCAAAAACAACCCCCTCAACTCTCATGCCGAATATAGGATTAAAGTTGATGTTGCTGACAGTCGTATCTTCGCCAACATTAATCAATGTGACATCCGAGCTCACGAGAGCATTACTCCAATATTGCCCGCAGTAGAAAGCTCCTACGCCCTGTATCTGCACCTGATAATTCGTTCCGGGAGGCACTGCAATAGAATAAAAACCATTGCTGTCAGTAAAAGAGCTATTTATCCATTGCTGATTCCAGGTATTGGTGTCAACCTGGTTAACGTTTACCTGAACACCTTCGGCGGGCGCGCTATTGGTTATCACAACTCCTGTGATATAACTACTGCCGCCAAGCGAAATGTTCTTGCCGCCGGTAACCGCCCCTGCGGTAACCTCTATATCTGAGGCACTGCTGAAATCAGTCGCACCATTATAATAGCGTTCCATCCAGCCCTCGGCTTGCGCGCGCACGCGATACGTCCCAGCCGTAACAACAACCGAGTAGACACCATTGGAATCCGTATCATTCCATGTCACAGATTCCGACTCATTGTCGAACGGAAACACGCCGACAGAAGCGTTTATAACAGGCGTAACGTTATCATCTTCAAAAATGGTACCTGTAATAATACCGCCGTAAGCCAGATTAAAATCAATACCAGTCGCCGGAGCACCAACTTCGGTTGTTACGAGCGTTGCGTCACCATCCTCTAAAACACCATTATAAAACTGGGCCACCCAGTACTGAGACCCCTGCGGCCCTCCGGCCTGAACCGCATAATTCGTTCCCGGAGGCACACTAACAGAATAAAAACCGTTTGAATCAGTGTTTGCCCATCCCCTGTTATTCCATCCGTTTATTCTTTCGCCATCCATTTCAAAAACAATCACACTTATTTGCGCGTTAGCCAGAGGGGCATCTTCACCAAGCACCGTACCGCTGATAACCGCTGCTTCTCTGAGGTAAAAGTTTATGTTTGTTCTGGCTTCCGTGGAAACAACCACAGGATCATACGCCGGCCCGAATTCATTCCCCTCCGATGTCAAATGATTCGTGTAAACCGTATCGAGATATCCATTGAAATTATTAGCTGTGACACGATAAATTCCATTTGGAACAAGCAACTCATAATGCCCTTGCGCATCAACATCGGAACCACCAACGTTATTCCATGTATTGCTCTCATTAATTTCCACCCTGCCGCCGGTCAGCGCGTTTGTAGCTTCATCAAAAACAGTTCCGGAAATAAGATATCCGCGCGAAGTTTCAAAAAGCGCGTCTTCATAAAGACCCGAAGCCGGAATAGTTAACGGCCCCTGCTCAGGCGCTACAACATAACTTTGCGCCAGCAAATCATCCTCTGACACTTCCGCAAAACAATTTGTGCTTTCGAGAACCCCCACTTCATACCAGCCGCCGGTAACCGTATAGCCGATCGAGAACCACATTTCACCATCATCATAAAACTCCACCGAAACACCAACAATACCAGCCAGTGTATCAGCATCTCTAACTTGTGACCGGGCAAGCGTCGTGGCTATCGGGCAATATATATTAACACCCGTAAGATTGGCCCCGCTCATCACCAGATTCGTACCGGTACCAACCAGCCCGCGCATGCTGTGCAAAACACCACCGCAGAAAGCAGTCAGATCCGTCATGTCTCCGGGCCATGGGAAAGAATAATTCCCCGACCCATCCGTCACAGCCAATGCCCATACATCACTATCTTTATCGTCAGGCTCTCCCTGCACCAAAATACCTGGCAAAGGACGCGCCGTTTCATCATATACTGTACCCGAAACTGTGTACATAAAACCGGGCACCGGCGATACAACACGCAGATCATAATCAAGCACATTTGTCCCGATATGCAGAGGTCCTTGAAATCCATAAGCAGACATCGGATCTCCCTCTCCGCCCGGTCCGCTTGCCGCCATAAAATAACCTATGGCATTAGCCCACACACTCTGAACATCATTGCTGGAAAAATTGCCGGGAACATAAATAAGAAAATCTCCATTCGCATTAGCCCAGACTCCCGGAAGATCCCCCTTCTGAGGAAAAGATGCCTCCAAATCCACATAAGCGCCTGCAACAGAATTGGAGAATATATAATCTATAACCTGCCCCTGAATCGCTATGGAGCTCACCTGCTGGGTAACAACAAAAACCTCCGCATCCGATGTGCTGTCATTTGTATTGGAAACTTTCCATAAATATCTGCCAATACCATGAAGCAAACCCTGTTGGTCCGAATTACCATAATAAGAAATTTTTGCCGAAATCTGGGCGTTCGTACCGTCAAGATCAGAAGGCATGACAACTGACCCCAGACTGTTCGTCACACCATCCCGCAAGTCAAACTGACACAGTCTGATGTCGCCAGCGTCCACAGTACTGTTGGCATTGACATCAACATACAAACTCAATTGCACAGCATTGTTGGATGCAATCTGGGTAATTGTAACATCCAGCCACATGTTGGAAGACCAGGCTATTGTCGTCGGACTCACAGTTAGATTAACTGCACCCTGAGTATTCAACGGTGCAACGGCAAACAGACCGGCCAGCAGCATTACCGGCAGAAAAACATTGTGACGCCTTTCGGCAGATTTCATAAGTGTCATATACTTAGTCTCCTGATTTAATAAGGTAGTGTAAGAATTTTCTTTGCGAAAAATAACTCTTTAATATACTACTTTTAAAAAACAGTAGTCAAGCGCCCCTATGATGTCTTATAAAAATGCAAATAAAATCCTGCTGGGAATAACCATTTACTGTCTGTTATTCCCCCTGTTTTCAGGCCTTTTTTCTGGTATAGCCCCTTGGATTTTCCCGAAATGCCTGTCCATAGCAATCTTCAACAAACCATGCCCTTTATGCGGATTAACACGCGGAATAGGTGAAATTGTCATACATGGCAACATTTCAAGCGCCGGAGCCTATAACATCCTTAGCATGCCCGTATTTATTGTATTATTGTGCGAATTTGCATACCGCATTTTTGCATCATTTCATGAATTTTCACCTAAAAACATTGAGAAAATAACACGAATGGATCTACGCCTGCATATCGCCATGCTGTGCCTGTATCTGGTTTATTCACTCACATTTACAGCAAAATTATGGTTTTAACGCCCTGACTTTCATTTATATATATTCCAGATCGCCCTGAAATACATGCACTGCGGGACCTAGCAGGGTAACATTCTCAGCGCCACTACCGGTAATTTTGAAGTCAACTGTTAGAACATCTCCGCTTGCCGCTTTCACCTTCACAGGTGGCCGCACCCTGCCAATACGGCCGGCAATAAGCGCGCTTGCCACAATACCGGTGCCACAAGCCAAAGTCTCATCCTCAACTCCCCGCTCGTATGTGCGCAATGACAATGACTGCGGACCTGTCGCGTGAATAAAGTTGGCATTAGTCCCGGCCGGAGCAAATTGTTCATGATACCGGATCCCGGCACCCAGCTTTTTCACATCACATCCATCAAGATCATCCATCTCAACAACAACATGCGGAACTCCGGTATTTACAAAATTATATTTCAGTTCATGCTGACCCACCTTCAGACTCTGCCCCGTCTGCCAGCCATGCGGCGAAGTCATACCAAGACACACTTCCCCGCCCAGCACCCGCGCCCTTAAAATTCCGGCCACCGTATCAATACTCATTTCCACCGGCGCGGCCCCTATCTCATTGGCCAGCCTGGCAACACATCTGGCGCCGTTGCCGCACATCTCAACTTCACCACCATCAGGATTAAAAAATCTCATGCGAAAATCAGCCTTATCCGACTTTTGAATCAATATAATACCCTCACAGCCGACACCTGTCTTCCGCGCGCTGATTCCAGCCAGCCATGCCCGGTCCGAACACGGAAAAGTACCGGAACGATCGTCCACGAGAATAAAATCATTGCCGGCCCCATGCATTTTCCAGAAATGAATTTTCATAATACCTCTCTAAACCATTTAACAACCGATTGAAACATATTTCTCTTCTCCGGTTCCGCGCGATTAACGGTATATGACGTGTCATACCCTGAAACCGAAACAAAATCAGCCAGAATATTTAAACCTTCATCAAGAACCACATCATTCTTCTTGTTCTCGCCTTCTTTTTTATCGCCTACGTCATCATTCATATCTTCTTCGCTAACATCAACTATACTGTTTTCCACATCGGATAATTCTTTTTCTTCTTTTGCCTGTTTCAACCGTTCATTCAAATTAAGCGATACTTCATCCTTTTTCGCGATATCGGCAATATGAGCGAGTAGTTTTGTGTACTTTTCAAAACGGGGATCGCTTTTTCGCCTTTTTTCCGAATTTTCCTTTAGCATCACAATAACAGACGTGAGGTTCGTCACCGGCTTGTAAGCCGCCGGCTGGTCTTCTGTCCATGGTATCGGGTTAGACAATACTTCTTCCCCGAATTCCATGTAATCATAAGGCGACGGCACCACCACATCCGGCACAACTCCTTTCAGCTGTGTCGAACTGCCTGTAATACGATAAAACATCGAACACGTTATCTTAATACGCCCTAACGTGTCGGAATAGCCCAGCTTGGAAATCGTCTGCACCGTGCCCTTTCCGTGCGTTTTGGAATCACCCGCGATAATGGCCCGGCCATAATCCTGCAGAGCTCCAGCGACAATTTCTGATGCCGACGCGCTTCTGCGGTCAACAAGAACCACCAGCGGTCCGCCATACGCAATACCCGGATCATCATCCACAAGGGGTATCATTTGCCGTTCTTTCACCTGAACAGTAGGCCCTGTTTCTATAAACAGCCCCGTCATTTTAACGGCCTCAGTTAGAGAACCGCCTCCATCATTCCTCAAATCCAGCAGTATCCCTTCGACCCCTTTGCCAACCGCTTCAGCCAGTAATTTCTCCACATCAAGAGCGCAACTTTTATACTCGGGCGATGACTCTGATTTCTCCTCCATATTGGCGTAGAAAGCAGGCAGAACAATAACACCCAGCTTCCTCTTGACCCCGTCCACGCCAGCCGCTTCTTTAATTTTCAGCTTTGCCGCCTGATCCTCAAGCTTCACTTCGTCTCTGAATAAATCAATCTGCCGGGTGGTTGTCGGATCAGACACAGGAATAACCGTCAAAATAACTTTTGTTCCCTTTTTGCCCCGTATACGCCCCACGGTTTTCTGGAGCGGCCAGTGAATAATGCTTTCAGGCGGATCATCACCCTGCCCAACCGCAATAATCTTGTCCCTTGCCTTGAGCCTCTTGTCGCGCGCCGCCGGCCCGCCGGGCATAATCTGCTCCACCACCACTATGCCATCTTCCGTTTTAAGCAGTGCGCCTATCCCGTCCAGAGAAAGTTTCATCTCTATATTAAAATCAGCCAGACTGCGATATGACATGAATGAAGAATGCGGATCGTAAGCACGCGCAAAATCGGAAAGATATTTTTCCATAACCCATTCGGCATCGTTATCTTCAAGAGTTGTCAAAAACTGCCTGTAACGCTTGCCAATAAATTCTTCAGGCGTCATATTCTTGTATTCATCCAGCACCTCTTTGTCTGCATCATTAGCAGCATCTTCGTCTTCCTGTTTATCCTGCCCCTGATTTACAGGGGGGGCATTGGTAACCACAACCGGCTGATTCGTCTGTTCTGCCAATATTGCGTTTGTTTCCGGTCCATAGGTGACCGCAACCGTCTGATTTGTCTTTTCTCCAACATCCTCAGCCAGCTTCATGGAAACAACACGCTGAACATATTCGTTTTTTATCTTCTTGCGCCATATCTCATTATACTCCGCAACGTCTTTCGGCCAATCAGCGGATTTACGTTTCCAAACATAATTCTCATCCTGCTCCAGATTAAAACCGCCCGCCAATAACTTTTCAGTGTATTGACACCTTTCTCTGACACGATCCAAAAATCTTTCATATATTTTAAAAGCGGGACTGATATCTCCGGAGCTTAATTTATCGTCCAGTTCAAACTCGTAAGCCTTGAATTCATCAATATCCGACTGCATGAAATAAACACGGTCATAATCAAGGGAAGTGATATAATTTGTCCATGTCCGGCTGGAAATAAGATTATCCAGAAAGGAATACGTCAAATGTTCTCTGGGAAAACGCCACGCGCAGCGTTCGGCTATCTCAACGTAAAGAGGATCAGGAACAAGAGGAGTCCGCTCCGCTAAAAGGCAGGCAGGCCGAAACAACATACCCGCAAACAAAATTGCCGATAACAACATTATTTGTCTGCGATTTTTCATCGGCCAATCCTTTAATTATAAAAACAATAAATAAAACAATACAAAAAGGGCGGGGATCGCAAGCAGATTATTAACCCGCTATAACAATGCCCCGCCCGAATAAACACAATTAGGCAGACAGAATCGCATCCTTGCAGGCCTTCGACACGCGGAACTTCACAACGGTCTTGGCCGGGATTTCTATCGTTTCGCCCGTTGCCGGGTTGCGACCCATGCGCGCCTTGCGCTTTACAAGCACAAGCTTCCCAATTCCGGGCATAACGAAACCATTCTTGGCTTCCTTATACGCCAATTGAGCAAATACATCGAGAAACTCTCCTACCTGAGCCTTGGACATACCCGTTTTCCCTGCCAAAGCTGCTATTGTCTGCGACTTGGTCATACTTCCTCCCTTAGTTAGTTTAGCGTTTAATAAATATGTGTTGCAACATATCCGAACAGCCAAGCCCGGCCATTCCACTTACCATTAACAAATGAGTATTCTCAACTTATCCAAAGAAAACAAGTGTTTTTTTTATTTTTTTTCACACTATGCGCGCAAGCCATCCGTAACCTTGCCGCCAAGCATAACCCGCCGCATGTCCTCAAGCACGGCTTCAACCGACCCGTCTATAACAAAATCACCCACACGAACCATCAAACCACCAAGCATATTTCGGTCCACACGAACCCTTAAATGCACTTCTTTGCCCAAAATACGCGATATTTCGCCCTCTATCAGGGCCAAAACCTCATCCTTGACCGGACTCGCCGATACCAGCTCGCCAGCCACCTTCCTGGCCAGCCGCGAAGCCTTGTCAAAGAAATTTTCAGCTATAATCTTAAGATCACCAAGCCTGCCAGCCTCAAGAAGTATCTGCGTAAAATGCACCAGCACTGGATGAACCTTACCCCCGAGAATCTCTCCAACCGTCTCAGATTTCCCTTCCTGCGTCACCGCCGGATCTCCCATAAACCGGAGTACATCCCCGTTTCCCGTGAGCAAATCAAGCACCAGAACCAGATCCCGCTCCAGTATCGCAAGGGAGCCTGTTGCTTTTCCTAGCGCCAAAAGCGAATCCGCATACTGATCATTATTGCTGTCATGAACCGCGTACATTTGTCTGCTTTAAATGATCCACAAATTCTTCCACTAATTCCTCGTGATGCTTCTCATCCATTCCGTCCTTTAAAACCTGCCGCGCCACTCTAATGGATAGATTGACAACCGTGCTCTTTAAATCCTCAAGGCTCTTTTTCACCTCTTTATCAATTTCAGTGCGGGCATGATTAACAATAAGATCCGCCTCCTGCCTCGCGCTTTTCTGAGCTTCGTTTTTCATGTCGGCTACTATCTTGTGTCCGGTGTTTATTATATTCCGGGCTTCGTTCCGGGCTTCATTAATATGCTGCTCATTACGAGACAGCAATTTCTCCGCTTCATCACGGGCCTGCTCAGCCTTATCCAATGACTCACGAATACCCTTCTCGCGGTCATCAAGAATCTTTCTCAAAGGCTTGAACGCGAATTTACCCAGAAGAAACAGAAGGCAACCAAAGGTTACCAGCGTCCAAAATAAAAGACCCGCGTCAAAAGATCCCATAACACCTCAATCCTGCTTTATTCAACCGGCCGGGCACCCTGCTCTACTACTGTTTGAGCCCCTTCTGCTTTCGGCTCAGCTTTTCCTTTGCTTATAAGCATGATGGAAATCAACATAGCGTAAAGACAAAGAGCCTCTATGAACGCTATTCCCAGTATCATCAGCCTTTGAATCATACCCGAAGCCTCCGGCTGTCTCGCCGCGGCTTCCACACTCTTTCCGCCTAATATCCCGATTCCTATGCCTGTCCCCAGCGCCGCCAACCCGATCCCGATACCGGCCCCAAGCCATGCCATACTTTCAGGTACCATATCAATACCCTCCCGTCTAATGCCCTGTTTCCACCGCTTCTCTAATATACATTCCTGCTAACATCGTGAATATAAACGCCTGAATAAAGCAAACAAATAACTCAAAACAACTCATCGCCACCGCGCCTGCCAGCGGAACAACCCTCAGAAACCACGCCGCCTGCGCCAATAACCCGATAAAAACAAATATCAAAGCGTGCCCTGCCACCATATTGGCAAATAAACGAATCGACAACGAAACAGGCCTCACCAGCCAGCTTACAACTTCTATCGGCACCACTATTACCGCTATCCAACGCGGCAGACCGGCCGGCAGAAATTTTTTCAAAAACCCGAACACACCGTTACGCTTTATATTTATTCCCATAGTCACAAAAAATACAATCAGCGCCAGACCAACAGTCACATTAATATTGGCTGTCGCCGCTTTGAAATGCGACGGCACCGGAACCACCCCAAGCAAGTTGCTGAATAATATAAAAAAGAACAACGTCAGAAGAAACGGGCCCCATACAATACCCTCTCTGCCTATTCCCTCTTTGGCTATACGATTCTCTATAAACTCTATCAGCGCCTCAAATATATTCTGAAATAAACCCCGCGCAACCACACCTGCACGCCGGGACGATATGAATACCAGTAGAAATGTGACAAGCCCGGCCAACCATACAAGCACAACTTCATTCGTAATACTCAGATCTATTCCGAAGACCGTCGGCAGATAAACAAGAATTTTTCGCTCTATACCATGCATACGCGCAACCTTAATAACATCACTTAAAACCTAGCACAAATACCGCTTTCTTGAAAGTTGAAACTTTAAAAAACCCATTATCCGCCCCAAAACACCATGCCCGAACATCAACAACATCTTGTCACCACCCCGAAAAACCTGCTATTATCCCGCCCCATGAGAAGAAAAGACACACCAGACGCCATTATAAGCGCAATCAGCGTCATCGCCGACGCCTGCGCCGTTTTCGCCGGCCTCGCTTTAGCCACCAAAATCAGATTTGAAAGCGGCCTGATTCCAATAATCAAGGGCATACCCGCCAACCTTTGGCAAACCTACCTCACCGGCGCGGCAGTGGCAACAATCCTCTTCCTCTTTATCTTTAGAGCCCTTGGCCTTTATGTGCGACCACAAACCGGTTCGTTCCCCAGCAAAATCCCCCGCCTGATACGCGGATCGGCCATAGGAGTTTTCTTCACAGCCGCACTGGGCTTCATAGTCAAAACCGAACCGCCATTTTCAGCCGCTGTGGTTATCATTTCTTTGCTAACAATACCTTTTATTGTAATCCTCGAACGCTATATACTGTTCCGTATCGAATGGAATGTCGCGCGGCATAGCAGCGCCACCAATAATGTGCTCGTTTTAGGAACAGACACTATCGCCGCACACGTCGCGCGCACTCTGAAAAAAGAACCCATGCTCCGGTCAAAGGTCACCGGATTCCTGCGCACCGATATATCAACACCCGACAAAGATATCCCCGCCGACATGATCAAAGGCACCGTAGACGAACTGTCTTCATTTCTTTCCAACAACAAAATCGATCAGATAATACTCACCAATTCCTATCTCGGCCACGACCGCATAGTTGAAATAATCCTGACGTGCGAACACAACCTTATTACATTCAACATGGTGCCCGACCTTTTCCGGATAATGACCAGCAGTATGGACGTTCAATCACTTGATGACATTCCCCTGCTCGGCACCAGCAAGTGGCCTCTTGATCTGTTCTGGAATAGAACACTTAAAAGAATGGAAGACATACTCGGTTCATCAATAGGGCTATTTCTTTCCGCGCCTGTAATAGCACTATCCGCGCTGGCAATCAAAATCAACTCACCCGGCCCCGTATTCTACCGCCAAACACGATGCGGTGAGAAAGGAAAGGAATTCACACTCTACAAACTGCGCACTATGCGCGTCGATGCGGAAGCCAAAACAGGCCCTGTCTTCACAAGCGAAAACGATCCGAGAACAACAAAAACCGGCGCGTGGCTTAGAAAACACAATATAGACGAACTCCCTCAACTATGGAACGTGCTGAAAGGCGATATGAGCCTCATCGGCCCGCGCCCGGAACGCCCCCATTTCGTTGAACAATTCAAGGAGGACGTTTCCCGGTACATGTGGCGCCACGTTTCCAAACCCGGCATGTCAGGCTGGGCACAGGTAAACGGACTCCGAGGCAATACCAGCATCAAGGAACGCGTAAGATACGATCTCTACTATCTCGAAAACTGGTCTCTCGCATTCGATTTTAAAATTTTTATCAAAACACTGTTCGCAAAAGAAAACGCGTATTAAAAACATTTTACAATTGCGATACAGTACCGATTCATAGTATTTAATCAACAAGTTTTCCGGAGTTAATAATAATGCCAACATCAGTTTTAGACGTGTTTAAAAATGTTTGCTTCTGGTCTGCACTCTGCGCCTGGATTATCGCGCAATTCGTCAAAATGCTTTGCAGCTTCACAAAAACAGGCCGCCTCGATTTCAGCTATATCGTAAGCACAGGCGGTATGCCAAGTGCCCATTCTGCAATGGCATCCAGTCTAGCAACCGCCATAGGCATGGTGAAAGGATTCGATTCATCGCTATTTGCCATGTCTCTCGCGTTCGCGATAGTCATAATGTTCGACGCGTCAACAGTCAGACGAGCCGCGGGCCAACAGGCCAGACTTCTAAACGAACTGATGGATGAATTTCTTCATGGACACCGGTTTCAGGAACATAAACTCGCTGAATTGCTGGGCCATACGCGATTTGAAGTGTTTATGGGTATGATCATAGGCATTCTGGTGGCAATCATTACGGTCTCCGCTAAATCAATCTTTTCATAAAGAAATAATCTTCTGCATCAGCCTTCGTTCTTTACGGAAGTAGCAAGAAGCGTAACCCTGCGCGGCGTAACCGACATGTATCCGCCGTCTAACATCCACTTTTCTTCGACATTATCGGCGTTAATGATCTCCACATTCCCGCCAACCAGCGAACAAACAAAAGGCTCATGACGCGCCAGAACCGTCAACCGCCCTTTTTGAGCAGGAACATTGATGGAAATTATTTTACGCAACGCGTAAACCTTCTCGGACGTTACAATTTCCAATTCAAAAGTATTCATTCATGCCCTCTGCCGGTTGCCGTCAACAAGCTATTTCATTTCCTCGGCTTTTTTCAACACGCTCTTGATCGACCCTGCCATCATGAATGCCTGTTCAGGAACATCATCATACTTCCCTTCAACTATCTCCCTGAAACCAACAACCGTATCGCTGACCGGAACATATTCACCCACTATCCCCGTAAACTGCTCAGCCACAAAATTAGGCTGGGAAAGAAACCTCTGAATCCTCCGCGCCCGCTTTACTATCTCCTTGTCGGCATCAGGCAGTTCCTCAATGCCAAGAATAGTAATAATGTCCTGAAGATCCCTGTAGCGCTGAAGTATGCGCTGAACTTCTCGCGCCGTATTATAATGATCCTCACCTACAACCTGCGGCGTAAGAATGTTCGATGTCGATAATAACGGATCAACTGCCGGATAAATACCCATCTCCACTATCTTTCTGTCCAGCACTATCGAAGCGTCAAGATGCGCGAACGTGGTAGCCGGCGCCGGATCGGTAATATCATCAGCAGGCACATAAACCGCCTGCACCGACGTGATAGACCCGCGCCTCGTCGATGTAATACGCTCCTGCAACGCCCCCATTTCTGTGGCCAAAGTAGGCTGATAACCTACGGCCGAAGGCATCCTCCCAAGCAGGGCAGAAACCTCCGAACCCGCCTGAACAAACCGGAAAATATTGTCTATGAACAGCAGAACATTCTGCCGCATAGTGTCGCGGAAAAATTCCGCGTGCGTCAATGCCGAAAACCCTACACGCAGTCTGGCGCCGGGCGGCTCATTCATCTGTCCGAACACCAGCACTGTGTTCTTCAGAACGCCGGATTCCTTCATTTCCAGCCATAAATCATTACCCTCTCTCGTGCGCTCGCCAATACCGGCAAACACCGCATGCCCGCCATGTTCAGTGGTTATATTCCTGATAAGCTCCATTATCAGCAAAGTCTTCCCCACACCCGCCCCGCCGAACAAACCCACCTTGCCGCCACGCGGAAACGGCGTAAGTAAATCTATGGACTTGATCCCCGTCTCATAAAGCTCTATCGCCGGCACCTGCTGATCAAAAGTAGGCGCGGCCCTGTGAATCGGATCAAACCGGGCACTGCCGATCGCACCGCCGCCGTCTATCGGCTCGCCCAGAAGATTAACCACCCTGCCGAGCGCTTCAATCCCAACAGGTATGCATATCGGCCCGCCAGTGTCTTCCACCTGAACACCTCGCGCCAAACCGCGTGTAGCACTCATCGCCACGCACCGGACCGAATTATCGCCGAGATGCTCAGCCACCTCCAAAACCAGATTTGGTATCGCACCTTTACCTGAAAGCCTGAGCGCGTTATGCAAAGCCGGCAATTGATTGTCGTAAAACTCAACATCCACCACCGGACCAATAACACGAATTACTCTTCCTACAGACATATCACCTCTATAAATAATGTTGTTTCCTCAATAAAATCTGTGGGTTAATTTTGGCTCTGGCAAGTTGCCCAGAGCATGATATAAAGCTATTTCCAGCACATTATATGCTACCCGTTTTTCGAACCACTTAAGAGGCTAAATTAGACTAAGCGTTATCGGTTTGCAACTCCCATTTTTTCAAGTATTTCTCCGGCGAAAGATTGCCAAGCGACTGGTGCATCCGTATCTGATTGTTTAACAGGGCTTGTCTTTACACATCCATAGTTTTGTACATATCAATAGCTATTGCATGCGTCTTTAAGTTTACACTCCCAAAGTTCTGTTTAACTGCATCCATTATTGAAATCCTAATTGTTGCATTGATTTTGGGATCATTCTGCAGACGAGTAAAGAGATAAAATTGTCGGGTTTTTATTGAGATTTACAGGCGTGGTCTGTCTGCTCGTGGAATAATCAGCATTCCCCTGCCGAATCCGCCTGTTTTTCAACTCTTGCAACGTCCAGCTTCCTGCTGATTTTCTTACTTCAATCCCGCTTCTGTCCCTCGGATGACTTTTGAAACCTTACGCCATATAGCCTGATATTACACAAAAAGCCTTGAAAATATTGACTCGGAATATTTTTAAGAATAATATAATTTATAAAAGGGTTTAATTTGGATTATGCAGGTTAACGATAACATAAAGAAAAGAGGCGCTCATTGAAAGATCAATTGCCAGGTCAAGAAGCGGAGAATCACGGCAAAACTGCTCCTCCGGCATTACCCGCGGCTGTTAATGAACAAAGGAGAAAAAGCAGACTGATCAAGATACTGAAAGTCCTGCTTCTCGTTGCATTATTGCTGGGGTGTTATTACAAAATCAATGACCTTGCCCTGACATTAAGCCGCATGATGAAGAAGCCCGACCGTCCAGTAACACGGGTTGTCATTTCAAGTGAAATTCCTGCTCCGCCGCCTCAAGTTGTTGACGATGGGAAGGTTCATACATTGGGCGAAGAGATGTCCATCGACTTGGGCCCGTTAACAGGTTCAAATCAGAACGATAGAGTGAAGATGGAATTTGTATGGGTACCGCCGGGTGAATTCATGATGGGTAGCGTCGGGGAGAGTCTGGTTGAGGTATATGAGAGTTGGTATGATGAAACCCAACACAAGGTGAAGTTAAGCAAAGGATTTTGGATGGGAAAATATGAGGTGACACAGGAGCAGTGGGAAAAAGTTACAGGACGCAATCCATCATATTTCATCGGAGCAAAACTGCCTGTAGAACGGGTGAGCCATAAAGACCTCGAAAGGTTTTTTGAGCAATTGAACTACATGAGCCAGCAGATAGCAAAAGAAGGCAGTGCGAGATTGCCCACTGAAGCTGAATGGGAATACGCATGCCGTGCAGGAACGACGAACAGGTACAACACTGGTGATACAGAAGCTGATCTCGCCGCGGCCGGCTGGTATTCCGGTAACAGTGAATCCAAGACACATGAGGTTGGACAGAAAAAACCCAATGCATGGGGTTTGTATGATATGCACGGGAATGTATGGGAGTGGTGTGAAGACTGGTATATAGAAAATTATTACAAAACCAGTCCTTTGGTAGATCCCAAAGGGCCATCAAGTGGTATAATTGGATATGTTATCCGCGGTGGCTCATGGGGTTACGACCCTGTGGGATGCCGTTCGGCTATCCGGAACAATGCCTATGATGGTTTCTACGGCATTGGTTTCAGGATTGTGATTTCTCACTGACTAAGGATATCGAAACGGAGGAATCCATTCCAGTTCCGTATCGTCTCCCGTCCAGTGTATATTGCTGGCTTTGCAGATAGTTGCACTATTGGTTCCCCACCAACTACGCACCCTAGCACGTGCATCGATTTTATTACCTAGATATTCTGACTCACCGACAATATAATCTACTTCCAATGATGGGTCTCCTGGCTCTGCATTCTCTTCTGGGTCTAACCATCCATACCTATCCCCAGACCCGTGAAAAAACGGACCTATAACTAGCGACGCTTCCCCACCCATGTACTCATCTACGCGTGCAGATGCTTTTGCTGACAAGGTTAACCCCCGTTGATAGGCGAAAAGTGATTGTAACCCCCAAACCTCGATGGATGTATACGCCGACCATTCACCTTTACATGGTACCGAGATATCATCACCAAATTCAATACTCTTTAATGTACCTAATGTACTCCCATCTGAATAATATCTTGTTATCGGCTCTTTTCCACAATCCTTCCTTGTCACAAAAACAGTAGGGGGATTAGGTCTAATCAGTTTCGCAACGGCATCTTTAACTTGCTCGAAATGCTGAACTTCTATGACGTCTGCCTCAATTGGTAGCCACCCATATCCATAGGTCCACCAATGACCATTGGAGAAATGGGCCCTACGCTCCTCCTCTGGTGGTGCGCCCGGCCAAAATTCCTCCCATGAGTAATAATATGCTCCATACAAACAGTTAACTGCCCACCTCATATCTGCCAAAAGGCCTACAAGATCGCCATTTATTCCTTCTAGCGCATCATCTTCCATCACTGGCAATGGAACTTCCTCACCCTCCACAGTGACAACGGGATCTGCTGGTACTTTATAATGTCCATACGTTAAGGTCGACATTGCCGCTCTAAGTTCCTTTGTATCACAAGTACCCAAGTAAGCCGTATAACTAACCAACGCGTATGCCGGTCTCTGGTCTCCTATAAACTCTATTGACCAATCTTTGGGTGTAAATATGATATTCGTGTGGTTATGATCCAGCGCGAACAAATCCTGTACCACAGGTTTGCTCTTAGGAAGATAGCGGAGTTTATACTTGTTCACACCTGTATTCAGTTCAACAATCTCTTTAACATCAATTTGCCATGCCGTAACGCCCAAATTGGTAGCAAATGGTCCTGTAAGAGTCAGCGCGGCAATTTCACGCTCGTTAAGAGCACGCAATGTATCTGCAACCATTTCGGCGGCATTGATTGTAAAGAAAACATGAGACTCCTGTTCCGAAACCAATCCGCCACGATTAACTGCCTGTCCAGAAAAAATTTGCGCGCCTTCTTTTTCTATCACATTTAAAGAAAGGTTTTTTACAAAACCATATTGCGATGCTGCTTTATCCTCTTTGGACACAACAGAAAGACACTTCGTAAATGGGTGTACACTATTTGAGTAGGAACCATTTTGATTAGGATCCGTATCTCCTGTAAATATAATACTCGGTATAACAGTTTGTTGCAGTGGAGAATAACATAACCGCAACTCATCCGGCCAATACTCACTGCCCAATCTCAGATCATCATGGCCAGAATGCTTGCAACCTGTGATAGCCATAACTTTACATGAAGTTCGCCCTTTTCTAATCAATGTCGGCGGAGCAACATACGATAACAAACTAACAGTTTCAGCCCAGTCCGCATCTTCATAATCAAATTGTCTTGTCTGGGTATCTATCAGTAATGCCCCTTTGCCCGACACTTGTGAGCTCAATACAAACCTCAAACCCGGCCGATCAGAATGAATCAATGTGCGACCAGCTGTATTTTCCTGTTCAGCATGATCTTTAGAAAAAGCCTGATTTTCATCATAGTAGTCTGCGTAGCCGGGTTGACCTTCATATTCCTTCTCCCCCCACTTATACGGCACCCCATCCAATGACTTAAAATGAGATATTTCATGCTCATTTTCTTTTATATGAAAAGCTCCTTCTGCCTCAGTGGGCAGAACCAAGCCCCATTTCCCAAGGATCACAGGATCAACATTTTTATAAATTGACGCAGATCCCTCCATCTTTCCCGCTTGACTATAAGCAGGAACAATTCCATCACCTAAACAAAATATATCAACACAGTCTTTTGTCAATTCTGAATCGTCTATAAGTAACACTGACACACCGCCAAGTTGTAGCATCATCTGTCCGCCAAAGGTTGAGGAGAGCCCATAAACATTAAACACATATTCGATTTCTTTGGGTACCGGCCTGGACCGCAATGCGCTAAGAAAATAACCCGAGCCGGATTTCTCCACCATCATATCTTCCATCCCGCCATTTAGAGGATAAATAAAATTCCCTTTTAGCCCCGTTGCTTCAATATTAGCAATCAATCGAAGAATCATCACATTCCCTTCTGTTGCAATTTTCCTCAGTATCGAGGATGATCCATACTCTACAAGGGCATCCGCCAATGGTGAACCAAGATGCGGTGATCCCATGGATATAAATCTTCTAACTCCATGGCCATTAAGGCCTGGAGATTCTTGTTTCTCCGCCAAATACAGATGTGTTAACAGCCCTCCCCCTGCCGAATGCGCCCTTAATACAATTTGTGGCTTTTCCTGATCAGGAAGCTGGTATCCCCAACGCACCTTATCGATTCGTGTTTCCAGTGTTTCCCGATCGTCAGCGGGTGGCACATCAAATTCTTGCTTATATTTATTCCATATGACACCAACCGGATTGGTTGGAATTCTGAGATTCTGCATTGTATTCCATTCGCCGTGATAAAAAGTGTTCTTTTCTGCCGTTCTTTCATTATACGGCTCATCCCAACGATCACCCCAGTTAAAGGTATGAACAAAGCTAAACTGATCAGCATTATATTTTGCTAACTCCTCCGCTGTAAACAGCGCCTCTGTTTGATCCTCACCCGGTAAACCATACACATCGTAAATTGGCTCAAGTTTGTTAGCCATATTGTTCAAGCCGCTGTCATTAGCATTGTATCCGTGAACCATCAACAATGGCTCCGGCCTGTATACATATTTATAGTTCGGATCTGTCTTTAGCACTTTCCAGTCGGATACCAGGCTTTTCTGGCCATACGCCGCCAGTGCAACACTAACAATACTAACTATCAAAATAAATAAACGCCGCACTACCATACCTCCCGGACCGTGCTCCCTGCCGGCACTTTTGTTGTGCCGGATGGCCCTAACAATCTGGTCTTATTCCCGGATTCAACATCATACAGAATAATCGATTTGCCCATCCACCCAACAATCCCTGCCTTGCCCCAGTTCCCATATACTATATACATGTGACTTGATTTCACATCCTTACTCACCAGATCGAAAACACCGCTACCCCACGCCAACTGTGTACCATCCGGACTCCACATTGGATAGGTACCCCACACAGCTTTACCATTCTGTTCATAAAGCGGTCTCTGATTAGAACCATCAACATTCATAACCTGAATATATCTTGCACCCCCGTACAGGTTTCCGCCGTACTTTCTTGCAAGAGCACTACCTTTAGCTAAAGTTTCATGAGGTTTACTCGATGATCCTCCTCGCCCTATCGGCCAACATGTATAGGCAATGGTTTTTCCGTCAGGACTAACTGTGGGCTGTGTGTCCGTAAATTCCTTTGTTAATGCCACACAGTTGCTCCCATCTTTATCACACCTTAAAATATGGCTACTGCTTTCATCATCACCATAGTATTTTTCAAACACCATCCATTCGCCGTCAGGCACCCAACTCACACGCATAATACGCTCTACAAGCACCTCCTTTGCTTCACTAATTCTTCGAAATCCGCTCCCATCCAAGTTAAACGTCCATAACCCTTTCACTTCCGACGAACCGCGTTCCACAGACCACGCCGCACGACGCCCTTTAGGACTCACATCCAGACATACCCCCTCATACGTCCCGGGAGTAGGTCCTTTTGGAGGCCATTCCTTGTCGCGGCTAACCCATAAATCCGCTATCTCCTGCTTTCCACTACCATCTGCTTCCATCACGCAGAGAATCAATCGGTCTTCCACAAAATCGTATTCCCCCTCTTTGAGCTTACCAAGACCTTTCTGGCCTCTGTATGTCACCGCATGCTTTATAAAATAGACCACTTCATGATTATCGTCATATACTGCCGGTTCTTTCTCTGTCGCCTTCTTTACCAACGCGGGCCCCCAGTCTCCCCCGTAGTAGACCGCACTAACATAAAGATTATCGTCTGCCATGCATTTGCCGGCGCAAAAAAACACCAGGCACACCAGCATTCCCAATACCCACCCTTGCATATTCTTGCCGACCTTATTGCTCATAAATACAAACTCCCCTTCTCACGCCTAACAGAAAACCGGTACCCCCACAAAGTTCATTCAGGTATTTCAAACAAACTATCGTCTAATCCAATGTTTATAACCAAATTACTCATTACCGTGTCGTCCTGCATAACTGGTGTAAAGTAATCACCTTCATCCTTAAATGCCGATGTTTTCAAAATTCGTTCAAACAACCAACAACCATCACTTATTTCAATAGGATTCAAGAATTCTGTAGTTGCAACAGAGATTCTATCTTCGGCTTTAATAGACAGCACCATCCCGCTTGCAATATCAACTTTTACTTCCGCAAAGCGCCCTTCGCACTCAATCTGAAGCACCACAACATTCCCAGTCTGCTCCTCAATAACACCCGACATCAACAAACGATATCGCCGCATATCCAAGAAAAACAAAAATGATCCCTTTCCGAGCTGCAATGTATTCTCATCAAATGACCATGCCTTTACTTCAGGTTCACCTTCGTCTGGTTGAACAATCATGACAGGACCATTAAGAGTTATACTTCCGTTAACCCCTGATTCGCGGAATCGATCTGGAAGTTTTGACTGGATGACGCTAGCCATGACTGCATTTGTCTCACCATCAAGAGTGATAGTTGTCCGAGCATCATATTGAAAATCCTTTATAGACTCATAATTTTTTTCTATCATATCGAAAATGTCATCAACATTTGGATTCAGAATCACTTTCATCAACGGCCCCCACTGTTCATCAGAATCTTTCACATGAAGATACAGTACATGGCGATTAGTTGTTGTAACAGAGAATGTCTGCGGCGTGAAGTCAAGCGTGGTAATTTCAACCGTGGAATCAAAAGTACCGTCGTACGCATTCATCGTTGTACCCGTGCCGTTTGTACCGGGGTTATCCTCAAAAAACTCAGCTCCTGCAACTGTAATAGACGAATTACTTGAAACAGCCTTCGCTTCAATGTGAAGTAATGAGTTTGTCATGTAAACGACTGCATTATAGACCCGAATTGAATAGTCATTGGGCATTACAGAAATATCAGTCCTCGCAACTTCACCCGTTGTCACAATTGCCTCGACGAGGTTGGTCCCCAGATGGCGTGGTTGAGCATAAATATCCCAGACACCGCTAGCAGCCACACTCCATGCAAATACAAATTTGTTGCTATAAGACATCCATTCTGTCCAATCGGTACAATTGGTGGAAAAACGCAGTTGATCAGTATAGTCTGCCAATACAGACAACGTCAGGTTTGTCGAATCCGCAAAACGCTCACCACCATTGATCGTAAATTGCCTTATGACAGGAGTCGGAATAATGTAGACCTTAATAACATGAACCTCGAAAGATCCATCACCGGCTACAAACTGCGCGAAAATATTGATGGAACCTTCTGCGCTTTCAGGCAATTCCCAAGTTACACATTGTGGTGATGACGTTACGGCTATGGGATCACTTATAGAAGAAATACCGCCATTGCTAAGAATAAGAGATCGCACCCCTTGCGTTCTTATACACAAAACAAGACACCTGTTTGTGACAACCCACCCAAAGTTAACATCAAACACCGAATCTTCAATGGTCATTGGATCTTCCCCGTCAGGTGTAAGATTCAAGTCGTTGACCCATATTCGCTTTGCTCCTGTACGTGCACTTACATACGCCATACGCCTGCCGTCAGGCGACCAGGCAGGTTCAGAACAGTCCGTGCCAACAACTATGGGTATCGGTTCCGTGTTTAAATTAGTGTATGACAAACTGTAAACACTGTTATTTTTAATAAACGCTATCCGGGATTCATCGGGCGATATGGTTGGGTCTGAAGCAAGACCTTGTAGTTTTCTTTCTTCATTCGAGGTTGAATTATACAAATAAATATCCGAGCCTCGTTGATACACGATCTTATTTCTGTCCGAGAAACCTTCGGGGCAATCAAGCATTTCTTCTGAAGTAACAATCAAACTGTTCGAATCATCAACATGAGACCAGATATGAAAACCGGTATTATCTTCTGATACAAACAGAAAATCATTTGTACTGCCGGGCCAGAAAGATGGCGCGTATAGACAACCTGCTACATTCAGCAGAATATTTGTAGCTTGCCATGCATCATCAATATTCTGCCAACTTATTTTACTTACATCGCTAGTGGCCTGCTTACAAACAAACAATATGGCGCTTGAAGCATCCGCTGTAGCAGGAAGTGTTTCTTCATCAGACGTCTCTGCCAGCGCGGTCATACCAATGCTTGATCCATTGGTATCAAGGTTTGCCAAGTAAAGATCAGCTACCGGCGTCTTGCGAACAAACACTATACCCGAACTATCCGGCCTCCACGCAGGCGAAACATGATCTACTCCGAAATCATCTTCCGAAGTCACCTGTTTCATGTTTGGTTCAACACTGCCGTAATCATACACAATTGACGCAGATATGACATCTGACGTGTTGCCAACCTGATCCCATGCTCGCAACTCAACCGTCTTGATCCCCACTCCATCGGTCAACGTCCAATCAAAAATATTCGTACAGCCATCGCCCCATCTGGACTGGGTAAACCAATTTGTCTCGTCCGCATTGCGGAATTGAACCCGATCAGCGCCCTGTGCAAACACTTGCAACTTTACAAATCTGGTAACTGAAGTAGCCGCACCATCATTGATCAATATTGTAATGCTTGTAGGCACACCTGTATCAAGAAAAACAGAATTGGTAACTGCTTCTGATTCATTTCTTAAGTCATCTCTGGCTTTAAAATAAATCGTACGCGCACCGTCTGGCCCAGCAGCAAGCCCCCATTGCATCTCATCAGTAAAGGGCTGCCATGACGTATAGGTCTCTCCGTCATTGCTAAGAGCCATTTCTTTGACCGTTGAATCTGCATGCAGACGCAAATTCACGTTAGTAGTGTTGGCAACGGCATTAAACACACCTTTGTCAGTAAAAACAAAGGTGTTCTGGGGCGGTATCAGGTCAACGGTTATTTCGGCATCTTCTGCAACATTAGTCACACCGTTTGTAACCAGAATCAATTCACACTTATAGACACCTGATGACGCCACAGTGTCATCTACTGGATTATCCGGCGTACCATTAACATGAGTACCATCCCAAATATTAGTGAAAGCATGACTGGTATCAGGCGATTCAAACCTGAACGCAAGAATATTGTCTGAATCATAAATATTCAGCGTCCAGCAATCATACGAAACGGGTATATAACCACGAAACTCAACATTATCTTTAAATCCATCATTGTTGGGACTGAAAACATCAGGCGTCACATTCAAGACAGCTAATTCTTGGGCATCTTTAATACGATCAAAGTCACTGTCCTGCTCTAATGGATTAGAACCATACGTTCTCACCTCGACATCATCAGACAATCCATCTTTATCGGTATCTCGCTCAAAAGGATCTGATCCATACTCAGCTTCTTCATGAGCCTCCAATCCATCTCCATCAATATCCTCATTTGGATCAAGAAATTCAATAAGCTGACTATTGGTCGGTACCCATGCTACAGCAAAATTTGTCCACTCCCTCTCTCTCTCCCAAATGATCCCCATGTTTCCATTTATATTCTCTGCGCCTATTAAAGGAGAAAATTCCTGCAGGTCATCCTCGAAATAACGATAAATGACTATGCGCCGCTCCTGATCAAGAACCATCTGGCACATTAAAGATACGTTCGTATAAAAGGTTCCAGGTAAATTCGTCCATTGTAAAACCAAACGTGCATCTCCATTTGACACGGAACCGTAATTCTTATAGTAGACATGCGATACTTCGTTCCCGGCCATATCAGAAACACACGCTACAGCCATCCATCCATTGGGATCTTCGCCGGAAGGAGTATCACTCGGGTATGCGGACGCATCGGGAGACGTCTTAACATAACCCTGTTTATGGATAAATATCTCTGTATTTGACGGGAAGGTTTCACCAAAAAACTGACACTCAAAGGGCAGCGCAAAACTTGCAGTATTAGTACCTGATGAGAATTGGATTTCAGTGCCATCACCTGATATGTCAACAAATTCAGAGGCATCGGTACGTATCACATGTTGAACATCATGACTACCGGCAACACTCGATCCATTACGCAACACTGCCATCTCTACAAATTCCACGTTGTCATCTGCAATGTAACACGATACGTTAGCATCACCATGTTCCGCAAGATGAACAATAATCTTGTTGGTAGGTGTTGACAGATCAGAAGGCGCAATCAAACTTCCTTCACGCCCCATCCCAACGAACTGCGCGCCACCAGATAATTCAAGACAAACTTCCTCTCCTTGCGCGGCATCCCTTCCAAAAACATCATTTACACTCACACACACAAGATTGCTAAAACTTGCCCCTGCCAATGTAACAGACGGAAGCTTCACATTGACCACCACCCTCATTGTCGGAAAGCCATCTGATGCATCCCTTAAACCATCTGCATCAGTATCAGGATTTAACGGATTAGTTACCCAACCATCAGTGTCGCCATGCGTATCATCACCAAACACCTCATCACCATCCAATAGACCATCATCGTCAGAATCGGCATTATTAGGATCGGTGTTGTTATCATATTCCCCAAGTAGTGAGAGCCCATCGCTGTCACTATCCAGATCGGGGGCAGCCCCGTGTATTTCCTCCCAGTAATCCGGCATATCATCGGCATCAGAATCTATAAATTCGTCAGCACCAATATCAACTGCGCAATCATTCGTACGCCATTCACCGTCAATATCCGGGTCAAGGGCTAAGTTGGTACTACCACTACCTATGCAGGGTGAGCTTGCACGTAGGTGATAATTGTCGCTACCGCCAAACATGGGATTTGTTGAAATATTTGCAACTCCATAAAGGGATTGCTGCAAATTACAGAACGATACCTTCATCATTCCCGGGTCGACCAATCCATTAGGCGCATTATCCCATATAATGCAATTAGTGGCTGATAAAGAATTACCAAAAATGCCACCCCCTTCACCTGCACTATTCGCAACTATAGTACACTGGAGCACCTGCGGCTCTGAGTCATACAAGCAAACCCCTCCCCCGTATCCCCCCGCCTGATTCTGGACAATAACCGTATTAAAAAGAATAGGGATAGATAAAGAACTGTTGAACATGCAGATCGCGCCGCCATCTCCGGATGCTTGATTATTCAAAAACAGACAACGGTTGACAAGCACAGACCCTTCCTCGATATATAGCCCTCCGCCGTCAAATTCTGCCATGCTGCCCAAAATAGAACAATTGTAAAGACCTAGACTCACACCATCACAATAGATCGCACCGCCATTATCAGAAACATTACCATTCAACATCTGAAGACCTGAAACAATAACAGATAAGTTCGTGCTACCATCCAAATGAATGGCCCTACCCATCCCTTCACAATCAATGATACACTCCTGCGGTCCATTTGCAGACATCAACATGATGGAATTGGACGGAAACATGAGAGCAATATTCTGCGCACCTGTATAGACGCCATCTGCAATCTGCACAATGTCATAATCATTCGTAGCCAAGTCCAATGCTGGCTGGATTGTCCGAAATGGATATTCAGAACTCCCGTCTTCTGTACCCATCCAATCTGCATCAACATACACGTTGGGCACAGGCTTGGACAGACCGTCATTGGGATCAGTATTATGCTTATATTCATACAATGCTACAAACCCATCACCATCTCGGTCTGATATCATATCACCGCGAAAAGTAACATCCAATCCGCAAGAAACCTCCCAGCCGTCCGGCATTTCATCACTATCCGTGTCAGCGTTTTCTGGATTACAGTGGTGTATATACTCCTGTAGATTGGACAGTTCATCCTCATCGGGATCATCATCTGCATCTACATCATCCGTAGGATCTAAATTGTATATAATCTCCCAATCGTCCGGCATTCCATCATCGTCAGTATCAATATTTAACGGATTGCAACCCAAAATATACTCCTGCAAATTTGTCAGACTATCCCCATCAATATCACCGCCAGCATCGGTGATATTCAAAGGATCCAACCCATACAAGACTTCCCAGCCATCCGGCATATCATCGGCATCAGAATCGAACAGATTAGGATCAGTTCCGTGATCATATTCTTGGGAGTTTATTAAACCATCTGCATCGTCATCTTCACTGCCATCCCCACTGCTCAAAGGATTAAATCCATGTTGAGTTTCCCAAATATCCGGCATCTTATCGCAGTCTGTATCTACAAACTCGTCAACCCCAATGTCCCATATAGACACAACATCCTCTTTATCATCAACATCCCAACGCACTTCATTCTCGCAATCGGTTATCACATTGTTGGTCAGCCCCGCATCAATACATGGCGACGACGCTCTCAACCGATATGTTCCTGGGACAAAAAGCGGGGTTGCGTCCATATTTCCAACTCCGCCGCAAGTCCAGCCTTGAATAAGACTGTAATTCACATCAACTGTACTGCCCTCGTCAGCGTTAATCGTGTTGGGTGCATTAGTCCATACAATGCTATTTTGCATGGAAACTTCGGACCCTCCCCACGCGCTGATACATTCGCCATGACCAAAACACTCCTCATTGTCGACCACCGTACAGTTATAAATATCTACATCTGAATTGTAGCCAACATTTACAATTGCCCCATAAAAACACTGATTGTTTCTTATAAGACAATTCGCCATTACACCCCGCGAATTATCGATATTTATTATGCTAAACTCTGCCGTGCAATCGTAAATATCTGTATTTGCAATTTCCAATTCCGAGTCCAGTAGACTAATAACTCCACCATATTCCCCCATTAAACTAGTCTCTTGAAATATACAGCCTTCCATTGCCAAAACGGAATTTTCTACAAAAAGGGATTCACCGTTGTTTTCCAAGAAAACACATCTTTGTATTATTAAGTCTGCATCTTTACAGAAGAGCGCCCCACCTGATCCCGACCACCAATACATATACCTATCCCCATTGCCCAAAAACTTGCAATTTTCAATTATTGCCGCAGATTCGACAAAATAAATGGCTCCCCCATTATCGTCAGCTTCGTTTTCAATAAACTCACAGCTCTGTATAACAGGACTGGCATTAGAACAATAAATTGCCCCACCCTGCGAAACATTTGCACCATTCTGGATAGTAATTCCTCTTAAGACCGTTCGTGCGTCCTGCCCTAGGTTAAATACAAATGCCCTATTTACCTCGCTACAATCAACTATACAGTCCGGAGAACCGTGTTCAGACATCATCATGATCGCATGCGATGGAAAACTCATATTCCTACTGTCCTCACCGCTATAAACCCCATCCTCAATAACAATGATATCGTATTCATCTTGAGCTGCATACAGAGCAAATCCGATGTCTCTAGTTGCCGTTGCCCAGTTGGTGTAAGGAAATACTGATGTGCCGTATGGAGACACATGAATATAGAGATTCGACGAAGGAATCGATGTGTCAACATTTGGATCAGACCCATAATGATACTCGTAAATTGCCCCAAAACCATCCTGATCAACATCCGACATCACATCATTCGCACTCAATGGGTTCAAGCCATGCATTATTTCCCAACCATCAGACATTTCGTCTTCGTCTGTATCCGGATTCAATGGATTTGTCGAATATACATGTACCTCGTCACCATCTATTGCCTGATCATCATCGGAGTCAGAATCAACAGGATCTGTGCCTTGTTCAAATTCATCAATGTTATCAAGATCATCACTATCATAATCCCCATCACTATTTTCATCAAGATCGCCAAAGTATTCATATTCCCACCAGTCGGGCATGCCGTCAGCATCACCATCGGGATCAGATAAAACAATATTAATACCGGTCATCTCGTTGCTGGTTAAGCATGCCGGATTTGAGGTATAACTACCACTTGCTTCCCAATAATCATTGGAATTATTCCCGTTTGAATCACGATACGCTTTAATCCAATAATTGTTGGTTGATGACACCAGATACGGCAGTGAATAATTGCCGGGCTCAGCAAGCGTTGCACTACAGGTCGTATCCCAGCTGTTGGATGAAGTTACCGCAACAACATATATTGTTCCTGTCTGAACACCCGTATAAGAAATCGCCCCAGAAATCCTGCTCGGGAAAGAACTGTTATCGCTGGGATCACTGCCGAATTCTATTTCCCAACCATCCGCGGCATTATCATCATCTGTATCGACAAATTCATTTGCACCAATGTCCCATATAGACGCAACATTCGGGTGAGATGGATCATCCCACCGGCTCTCACCGTAATAATCCGTTAACACAGCATTTGAAGCACCTGCATCAATACATGGCGAAATCCCGCCCAAATAACAACCATTCCCCTGAAGTATGGGGTTGTTTGTAATATTTCCAGTCCCACCACCCGTCCAATCTTGAATATTACAATACTCAATTATAGGAGACGCCCCATCTTCCATGTATATCTGAGGAGACGCATTTGCCCAAATAATGCAGTTTTGTATCGTTGGAGAACCACCAGCAATATCAATACTACTTCCGCAACCGTAATAAACGTTTGAATACGTGTTTTCAACAATTGTACAATTCCGTGCAACACCATTGCAGTAAGCAAAAATTATTGCATTGCCCCAATATTCGCTTGATATATTCTCTTTGAAAATACAATTTATAATCTCTATATCATCCCAAGAAAATACACCTCCACCGTACATTGCAGTATTTCCAATGAACTGGCACTTTATTATCACTGGCTCTGCTGTATAATCACAATAAATGCCACCACCATAATCCTCGTAGCCATTCGTAGCGGAGTTATTGATTATAAAACAATTCTGAATCATCGGGCTCGCGCCGGAACAATACACGCCTCCTCCGTTTCCATCTCCCGATGCCATACACCCGTTCTGTATCGTCAATCCTGCAATAAGTGAATTTGTCGTCTCGCCATTATGGAAATAAAACGCTCTACCATCTTCTTCGCAATCAATAATTGTGTTTGCCGCGCCATCCAGTCCATAAAGCATCAGATTGGTTCCGCCAAAATCCAAATTCTTATTGCCGGTCCCTGTGTATGTACCCGGCATCACAACCAGTGTATTGCCCTCACCAGTTTCTCCTATCCCTTTCTGGATGGTCTTTAATGGACTGACATACGTTCCACTGTTGGTATCGTTACCGGATGTATCATCAACATAAAGAGCGCCTGCCGGACTGGTACCATTATTATATTCATTGGAATTAACCACGCCGTCACAGTCGGCATCATCTTCACCAGTTTGAAGACTTGTACTTCCAAAATAATGTATCTCCCACCAGTCAGGCAAACCGTCCACATCAACATCAGGATCAGCAAGTGTTATGTCTATTCCTGTTGCATCGTTCGTGAGATACAGAGGATTCCCGGCATAACTACCTACTGCTTCCCAATAATCATTCGAATTGTTTACATTTGAATCTCTATATGCTTTCAACCAGTAGTTTGTAGACATCGATAGATCTGCTATTGAATATATTCCTGTCGTTGAGATTATATCGGTATAATTTGTAGCCCAACTGTCAGCCACCGTTACCGCAACAACCTTGATCTGTCCAGTCTGAGATCCGCCATAGATAATTGTACCTGAAACACTCGCTGAATAGACCAATTCTATACTCTTTGACGCTTCTGTCGTGTTCCCGTACCGGCCCATGTTGATCACTCCGCCGTTTGGTTCAGGCTCGTTGGAATAATCGCTGTCGTCTCCCACGTCAATGCACGGGCTGTGTACGGCGTCAACCACCCACACACCGTTGGAATACCGGCCTTCGATGGACTTCAAATGCACGTCATACGGCTCAACCTCGCTCGCAAACAGCGGGTCTGCGTTGATAATGCCAATTCCGAAGTTCTTTGTTCCGCCGTCAACATAGCCTGCATTGGTATTGATATTGCAGTACCCGATATTCACTGTGCCGGCGTTATAAATCTCATCACCGGTACTGCCCGCTGTGTTCGCTCGAAAAATACTGTTCGTCACTGCCAATAGCGTTGATCCGGCAACCTTAATCGCTCCTCCCTGATATCCAGCGGTGTTCGCCAGAAATGTACAGTTGAACACCCGCAACAGGTTTGCTCCTGTGGTCTCAACGTTGATCGCTCCACCGCCTCTCGCTCCGCTTCCACTTGCCTGTGTATTCGTGATAAACGCACAATTCGCAAATGTATTGGTCGCAACACTCTGAAAATGCAGCGCTCCACCACCATAATTGAAACCACACTTATTTGCTATGAATACACAACCACTAAAAGCATTGCTCACACCCACAGACTGATGATATATCGCACCACCACTGTTGGCTGCAACATTCCCATAGAAAACATTGCCTCCGCCGGATAAATCAAGTCTGCCCATAGACCGAATCGCTCCGCCGCTCGAACCCGACACATTGTTGGAAAAAGCACAGCTCGTGAGCCGCAACAAACCTCCATTAGCATTTTCACAGATCGCTCCGCCAACA
>JBFZFB010000134.1:0-6384 GCA_041306605.1 Lentisphaerota bacterium
TGGTAATCCCGGTTTTGTGAAGTGTCCAGCCGGAAGTGCAATATTTCTTCAGCTCTGCGCTATTTGCCTGGCGCACACGACATGCTCACCTTCCTTCTGAAGGCGCGCTTTCAGAAGGTAATGGTGTAGCAACTGGTTCAATCTCTTCTCTTATCGCAAATACGATGTCCTCAGCATTCCAGCGCTTACGCTTGGGTGAATCCGACTCCCTTCCCGGAAAGAGTGTTGATGAACCCCCGGAGTCTTTCAGATCCTTCCCTACGGAATAAACAATATTGTTTGAAAGACTATATCTAAAGGGCTTGCCATCATACGGGTCTTTGGGAATTGCTTTCATGTAAACGGGAATAAGATCGTCAGTCTGTTTCGGAAATGTACCGTTCTTCTTCTCGTAGGCCAAGATGGCCACAACTAGACGTGTGGCAGCAACACCACACTCAGCTTGGCATTTCCGTTCGAGAAGGATAGCGTGTGAAGGAGTAAACATGGTGTACAGTATTTTCCCAACAGCATTGGGACGGGTGATGAGTTTTACCTTGCTTTCGCCCCACCAGAGAACGTCTTCAACGTCGTACAGATTCATTTCGGCGTAACAGAGAGGGGCGTTCTTGATCGTATCGCGGTATAGATTTGCGGAAGTCTGCTTTGTGTTGTTGGGCTGGAAGAAGTATCCCGGGATGCGTTTCCCTTTCAGTATGGAAGGCGAATCTATGCCGTTGAGAGACATTAGGTCATCCATATTGAACTTGCCCTTTCCGAAGTCCTCAATGGTGTTGGCAACAACAACCTTGTACTCCACTTTGATGGCACGAATGAGACCAGGATCAAATGGGCCAAGATCAGCCAATGCGGCTGATAACCTTGATAAATCATCCGCTGGAGTGCGTTCATCTTGTGCGATATCCCTTGCTTGTTGAAGCCCCAATTCCAATACAGCAATTCCCACAAGATAGTTTAAGATGCATTCTGCATCATGCTGAATGAGATCAGCGAAGCGTAGTAGAGAGACACAAGTGTCTGTTGCTTCTGCAAAGTTGCCTGCAAGTCTCTCATTTCTTGCCTTGAGGGCCACAACTCTTCCGATATTGCGCCATTGGGCTATGTAAGGAAGGAGGGTGTCTAACCCGGTCACTTCAGGAGCAAGGCAAATCCTGCATGATAGTCCCTTCGCCAGCGTTTCCATCATTTCTGCGTTTCGAACAATGACTTCGCGCACTGGGTCACCTTCAACAGGTTTGCCGTCGAGATAGTCTGTTACAATGTCGGAGTTTGTGGGCCAGTAGAAGGTATTGGTTGCTGATGCAAAGAAAGTATAGGCATTATCCTCTGGAGACACATCTGGACGATCCACTGCCAGGTCGCTGACGTCAGGCTCAGGAATATCGCGACTCGCATGCGATACGATCGCAACAATTGCCACGACGCCAGCGGCAATCAGGATGGCGAGGGTGATGAACACTTTCTTCATATCTTCTCCATTCTCTCAACCATTTATTCTTTTGACTTTTTTCCGTGATATTGGACCGCAAAACACGGAAAATATTCCGTGGTTCAATATCACCTTCCATTTGAAAATATTAGAATTGGAGACATGGTAATTCAAGACAAAACAGCAGTAAAAATGGCCGCGCCAGCCGGCTGAATAGAGCGCCATCTTTCATTGTCTGTAGCAGGGTTAAAATGGGTAAAGACGTCAATCTGTTCGCTAGTGCATTGATAAATTGTCGAATGTCGAGACAAGACGCTTGCCACCTTTTAGTCACCTCCTAGTCACGCCGCATGCCCGGCGCACACGTTCCGCCTCTCCGTTTGCGAGCCCGCGTTCGCGCGGGTGAGCAATACGGGAGCAGGCCGTTGTTCGAACTCGTCTTTCATTCAGCAAGAACCATTACCACGGCGTCTTGTGTGGCTTTGACAACGTCAGAAACCTTAGCATCCTGACCGGACGCGTTTCCTTGAGGAGGCTGGCGCTGCGACGATTTCAGGAGATCAAGAACGTATCGGCTCTTGACCGCAAAATTGACGTTCTCCGGTATGTCACCAGACCACATGAGCATAGCGAGGGCCGACAACTTGGAAGTGATGATGCCAACCACCTCGCCTTTTCTCGTCAGAAGTGGTCCACCGCTGTTTCCGGGTTGAACCGGGACGGTGACCTGGAGAAAACGGGCGTCATCTCGCATACCAGAAAGCGCACTAACGATGCCACTAGACACCTTCGGTTCCTTTCCCAAGACATCAACGAGAGGATATCCGATGGTGAACACCTCTTGCCCCAGAGCCGGAGGCTCGATGGCGAGGGGGAGGCCCTTGAGTGTGGCCGCCTTCTCGCACAATGCCAAGAGGACGATGTCGTTATTGGCGTCCTTCGCAAGCACGGTGACCTGCTGCTTATTCAGAGATGGGGAGAGAATGGAGATCGTCTTCTTGTCTTCCACCACATGCCAGCATGTTACGACGAGACCGCCTTCGACGAGCCAGCCAGTGCCGGATGACGCCACCTCCTGTATCTTATTGGGAATTGGATTTCTCTCACGCGATTTCAATCCCTGCGCAATTTCCGGAGTCAATCCATACATCGAAACTGTCCGTTGAGCACCAGCCACCGTGGTAAATGTGTAGCGCCCTGCGGCATAGACCTTGTCATGGTACAGTCGATCATCCACGACATGGTCGGCAAACGGGCCAACAACACATATCTGCCTGATGTCGCCATCAAGATACGTGTATCCAAGCGCAACTTCCTTTGACACCAACTGGGATACTCGCCATGTGATCGTGACCCCAGATGACTCGATAGCGTCTTGCTCGCGTTTGTCTTGACGATACTGCTGTGCCTTTTGTGGGTCATAGTTGAAGTGCTTCTGGAGGTCATCCGTAAGTTCGTGAAGGTATATCGTGGCACCACCTTTGGGATAGGCAATCGTGATTCGGTCGGGCTCTTGTCGCAGAACGTCAGCGTTCTTGAACTCGCGGCCGTCCGTGGTCTTGATATCAATTGCACGTACAGTGATCGCGATGAAAAACGACAGGAAGACCACGAGATAGCGGCGTGATGCCTTGTCAGTTATCATTCTTTCTCCCTTGGTTCCAACGAGCCTGTCGAAAAAGTGATTTACAGGCTCGATGTTTCATTTAAAAGTTTAAAAGTCATGTTGGCGACATTATTTCCCGAATCCGGTTGCCGGTGCAAGCGGGAAAAAGAGAATACATGTTATTGCTCCAATTTAGCCTCATATTCGGCCTCAGTTTATGATGCCCACTGAAATTCTAATTTCTTGCGGTGAAGAGCGCAGTCTCTTAGGTATAGATTGATCAAGTTTTGATAGGGCATGCCAAGTTCTGTTGCCAGAGCCTTGAAGTATGTCACCGTATCCTTATCCAGGCGGATTGTGATAGGTTGTTTCAGTTTTGTGATGTAAGGATTGCGTTCTCCGGCCATCTTCGAAAAATTGTAATGTTTTCTCATTGTTTTACCTCCAATAGTCTTTTGCTTCTCGTTTATCTGCTTTTCGTGCAGAGATGATTCGAATCACTGTATCGTTTTCGCGATAACAGTGGCAGGCAACGATAACTCGAAGCCTGTAACTCATGCCGAGCATGATAAACCGGTCTTCATCCTGTGAATGGTCCGGGTTTAATATAACCTTCTATTTGAAAATATTAGGGTTGGAGACATAGTAATTCAAGATAAAACGGCCAAAAAAAACCCTCTCTTGGCGGCCTTTGCGTCTTTGCGAGAAATATTTCCTCCCCGCGATAGAAGCCCCCCTCCTAGTCACGCCTCATTTTCGGTGCGGAGCGACGCTAGCCACCACCGGCGTGTTGGGAGCCTTTCAGTATTGCCGGGTTCCACTGAATCCGAACCACTCAAACGTGACTGTGACGGAGGCGTTGCTGACGGTCACTCCGACATTCTTCTCTGGGTCCCCAAATGGAACCACACTTGATTCGACCATACGATTTGATCCGTTCTGTTCATAGGAGACATACCATCCATCCTGCACCGAAGTCCCTCCCAAGGTGACGACGTTGGACATTGTGCCGGACGTGGGTAAGGGAATGTCCTGAACAACTGGAACCACTGGCGAAGTGGTGCCTTGGACCAGCGATGTCAGGTTCGTGATAGGGTTATGGCTCCAACTCTCGACCAGACCTATCTCCACATTCGCCAGCACGGAAGTGCTCGCGTTCGCTACGCGGACAAGATTCGTCGCGTACGGTGGATCGAGTGGCGACGGAGATGCAACGATACGGAAGAAGAGACCATGGGGGCCGTCGCCGGTGAGATTCGGAAGGAGGACGGAGAGTTGATCCCACAATGCTTTGATGTCCACCGTCGTGTTCGTCAACGGACCGGTCACGAGGAGATTCCAGTCTTGCATGGGAAGCCAGGTGTGACGCAAGTCCCACTTGACTTCCACACCACAGTAAACCGGCGGAGGAGTATTTGACCAAGTGAGGAGTCCGGAATGATCAAACCCGATGATTTCCACCTCCTGCGCGGCGGACGACACAATGAGACCGAAAACGAGAATCAAGGCACCGAGTATCTTCATCGGACACCACCAGTATGAAGAATACGGCTTCCCGCCCAGCATGTCGTCATGGCCGTGCAAGGATTCTGTCATTTTCTCCATTCTATCAACCATTTATTGTTTTGACTTTTTTCCGTGATATTATGATATCGGACAACAAAATGCGGAAAATGTTCCGGGTTCAACATCACCTTCCATTTGGAAATATTAGGGTTGGAGACATAGTAATTCAAGATAAAACGGCTGAAAAAAAAACCGCTCTTGGCGGTCTTTGCGTCTTTGCGAGAAATATTTCCCAGAAGTTGAGAAGACAAGACAGGTCACGTCAAAAATTCCCTTCTTCGTGCCCCTTCGTGTACTTCGCCTGCCCGCATTGCCCGCAGTGCTACAGCGTTGCAGGCGGGGTGGTGAAATCTTTCCCCATCAAAAAAAGTCCAACCCAAACAGTCTTTTTGCATTTCCAAACGTCTGCTCAGCAATTTCTTCCACAGAACAACCCCTGACATCCGCCAGAACTCCTGCCACGTTCGGCAGATACGCCGGTTCATTACGCATACCCCTGAACGGAACAGGCGCCAGATACGGCGCGTCTGTCTCCACCAGAATACGGTCAGCCGGAACAATCTTTGCCACAGCCCTCAATTCTTCAGCCTTCTTGAAAGTCACTATTCCGCTGAAACTGATGTAAAATCCCAGATCAAGCAGACAACGCGCAAACTGTATATTGCCGGTGAAACAATGAAGAACGCCCATCGAATCATTGGCGCCTTTTCTCAAACCGGCATGCTCACTTAACGCCGCCAGCATGGCTTCATCAGATTCACGACTATGCACTATCACAGGCAACCCGGCATCACGCGCCACAGCAAGCTGTTCCCTGAAAAGAACCTCCTGCCGCCCCGCGGTTTCCGGGCTGTAATGAAAATCCAACCCTATCTCGCCCACGGCCACGACTGCCGGATTGCTTTTCAGCTTCATTGTCATCTGATCCATGAGAGACGCCGTCCCGGCAGAATCATCACAATATTTTCCAGCCTGCGATCTGTCGTAGCCGACTGCGGCTTTTATATGCGCTGGAAACTTTTCCGCCATTTGAACGGCAAAATTATTGCCTGCTTCACAGCCGCCAACGGCGATCATGCCGGTTACCCCGGCGGCAAGCGCGCGGTCCACCACGGAAGACATCTCTTCCATTTTGCCGATACCGTCAAAATGAACATGTGTATCAAATAACATCTTCAACCATCCGGATCCATCTGCAAGGCCAGATCTTTTATCTTGTCCCGTCCAAAACGTTTCTGAAGCTTTTCCAGCATTTCCTTGCGGCCGTAACGCTTCAATTCACTCAACCACACAGAACTGTCCACAAACACAATAAGCTTGCCATCTTTGAACTGGCCGGGCCTCGTATGAGCCGCCACGGCATCGCCAGCCAGAACAGCCCATTCAGAACCAAGCGTAATCAGCCATTGATCTTCCTCCAGTCCCAGCCTTTTGACCAGATCCGGGATAACACTGCTGATCATGGTTGCTTCCTTGAAATTTTCAGGCACTTTTTCATATTCAAGGCGAAAGCGCTCACGCGTGGCCATCCATTTGCTATAACTCTCTTTTTTTTCGCGACGACTCATTTTATCACCCCATACCCGGAACAACATTTGCATCTATTTAGCCATCCGAAGAAAACATTTCAAATATTCAGACAGGATTACCCTCGTTTCCCTCCGGGTCTAGGGACAGGATAATATTTTTCAATGTTCAATCTTCTTTGCCCATCAGGAAAACTGTTCAAGAAATCTGAAATAAAACTATTCTTCCCGGATCCGGAGTACCCCAAGACTCCCAG
>JBFZFB010000135.1:0-20761 GCA_041306605.1 Lentisphaerota bacterium
ATTTTGATTGATAATAGACTCCGCGTATAGAACTCTCTTACGGTGAAATGTTTCTTAAGTTTCAGCAGTTCACTTACACGGCGCCTTTATGCTGTTAATCAAGCGGAGGTTGTTATCTTTATCTGCCATTGCCCTTTCGAAAGTCACTTCGCATTGTTCTTGCCGTTCCGCCCGGTGAACCGCCTAGAGCTTATTATCACATAAACTATGAAACGTTTGCCGCGCGCGATGTGCAAGTTGTATCATTCCCGCCTGTTTTTTCGGATCAACAACAGGCCAAAATCAGAGCCATCGCCGGTGCATGGGAGAACATGCGTGAAGAAACAAAAAAAGTACTTTCTGATATTCCTTTCCGGCATGACATTACACTCGCGCCCGGCGAGGAGAAGTCATGGTTCCAACAGGATGCTCCGGGTGTTTTAAAAACATGGTGGCTGGAAATAAAAGCGGATGAATCACTGTCTGCCCTTGCGCGCGCGAAACTTTTACGACAGCTTTCTTTGAGTATGTATTGGGATGGCAATTCCACAGCCAGCGTGAACGTGCCTCTTGGGGATTTTTTCTTTAACGCTTTCCGAGCCCGGGAATTTGAATCATTGCCCGTTGCATATCTTGAAGGTAAATATTTATGCCGGTTTCCAATGCCTTTCCAGAAATCAGCACTGTGCAAACTAAAGAACGAAGCGCCCTATCCGGTATCTATCCGCTGTGGATATACTGCTGAACCTTTAGCCGTAAATACCGCTCCTTTAAACTATTTTCATGCCGCGTGGAATCAGACTTCACGTGATGGATTCTCTTTTCTCACTGCATCGGCCAAGGGGAAAGGTTATCTGGCAGGCTGTTATCTGATATCCATAGGAGCTGACGGCTCCTGGAATATGCTGGAAGGTGACGAGTCTATCTACAGAGACGGAGAGGCGATTCCGTCCATGCATGGTACGGGGCTGGAAGATTATTTTAACGCCGGCTGGTATTACGCCAGAGGTCTGTTTACCCGCCCTCTTCACGGGCTTATTGAAAAAGCCGCCATGCGTACAGCGCAATACCGCGTTTTTTTGACTGATAAGATCGATTTCAACGAAGGATTCCGGTTTAATTTTGAATTTGGTGACGGTAATCGCTCTCAAGGATACATGTCCGGCATCACCTATTGGTATATGTCGACGCCTAGTTCATCGGGAACCATATTTGGTCCCGTGGAGAAACGATTTCCGGCACAGGACCGGTTTGAAGCAGGTGCGACAATGTGCGGACTGTTTGAGCTGGAGCGGATCGGTCATTTGGAAGAAGCAATGCAATGGTGCGGTGAAATGGCTGAACGATATTCCGGAACACAGGCCGGGCCGTTCTATCGATTGCGCGCTTTGGCTTATCAGGAAACACTGAAGGGATATGATTCTGTAAGTAATGCATATTACCAGTTTGCAGAAAAATACAAGGGAACCCCCTATTCAGAAGAAGCAGAAAAATTGATATGGTTCCAGCAGGCGGACACTAATGCCTTGCTGTCTATGCAGATGAACGGACGTTATAATTTTTATCTGGACGGAAAGTTGTTGAGTGCCGCCGATAGCTCCGATTATCTTGCTGTGCTGAAGGTGCCATTGAGTAGCGGTAAACATGAAATAGCCTTGGATTTTACGTCAACCCGGCCCGAAGAACCCAAAATGCTCATATACCTGCGTACGCATCGGGGTGATTTTGAAATCACAGGCAGTACGGATCCCAAGGATGAACATGCGCCGTCCGGCTGGATGTGCTCTAAAGAAAGACCCGCCAATTGGCCGGACCCCAACGATCCGAATGTAACGTGGCTTGATTCCGTCGCAACAGGATTTCACCTTCCCCATATGTCTCAATGGCTTTTTATTCCCAATGCGTTTATCAATGTTCAGTCTTCCGGATACATTACACGTCTCTGGGAAAATTGGCATACAAGCCGGCAAACCGCTTACATGAAACTTACTATAGACTTGCCATGAAAGGTTGATGACTGAAAATTTTGCAGGTTCCATCATGAATGAAGCATACAGTTCTTTTCGTTATCCAAAGTTTGTTCGCGCAATCAAATCGCGGCTCAGTCCATTATGGTGGTATGGTTTTGTTCAATTTTGCGTAGGACGCATTGTTGATATTATTAATATATACATTGGCATCTTTCTGCTTCCTTCGGTGATTTCCAGTGATGATCTGGGTGCTATTGTTCCGCTGACCAATATAATAGCATTTGCAGGAATTCCCATGGCGGCGGCTTTAAATGTGACAATCAGATTTTTCAATACATTCAGCGTGCGGGGTGAAAAAGGTCACATAAAAGCCCTTATACGAGACTCCCGTTTGCTGGCGTTAATATTGTCACTGATTTTGATAATTGTATTTTTCCTGATAGCGCCTTTTATTCAAGTCCGTCTTAAGATTGAAAATCCATGGGTCATCAGGATTTTGGCGGCGATATTAATTTTAAGTTGCTGGCAACCTGTGGCAAGCGCAACCGTACAGGGGTTAATGCGTTTCCGGTCCATGATTTTATCAAGTCTGGTTGGATCCATCGTGAAACTTGTTTTCATGATTACCCTGATATATTCATTCCATCTTGCGGGGTATCTCACTGCGTGTCTCGCCAGCATGACTGCATACGTGGTTTTTCTTTTTGCGTCGGTAAACAATTACATGAAACCGGAGATCAAGGCGGTAAGCTACAGGGCATACTGGCCTGAAATGAAACTCTATTTCCGGCATGCCGTGTTTATGGGTATAATTTTTGGATTTTGTGAAGTTATTGAACCGCTGGTTATCCGCAACTTTACGTCCCGCATGGATTCGGCCGGCTATTATATGGCCGTTACATTCGGCGGAATACCTTTCTTTGCCAGTTCCGCGTTAATACCATTTTTGTTTTCACTCGCTTCAGAACGGTTTGAAAAAGGACAGCGCACCAGCGGCATGCTCCTGCAGTCAACGCTTGGCATTCTGGCGTTCGGCGGCTTGTTTGTTGTAATATTGGCATGTTTCGGGAGAAATATACTCGAACTGCGAAAAGCATGGGCTATTTATGCCGATTACGCACCTTTGATATGGCGTGTCGGAATAATCACAACCCTGCACGGCATAATCATGTCATACATGACACATGAAAACGCATGCAAGCGTTTCCGTTACATCAGATTCTTTGTCCCCATGATAATTTTGGAAATCGTAATCTTATACAGTTTTATGGGATGGGGATTTTTTCAGCCATACCTGCCTGCCTCATTATGGACGCGCATAAATGACATCATTATTCCTCACCGTTTGATGTTTGCAATAGGAGTAATAATGACCAGTAGAGTAATCCTGACTTTATACACGCTGGTTCATATTGTGATTATGCACAAAACCAAAACAATAACAGCAGAAGAGACAGGCCGTATTATTTGCTGACGTTAATGTCCAGTCGCTGATAATACTTCAGGATTTTTGCCCGGTAGAAAATGGCTAAAGTATCGTTCATTACCTGATGTACATTTGCAGGACGGAGGCATCCCCATTTGTCGCCCTTGAAGTCGAGCGTGATAGGAGCTTCTGAAACATTATAGCCTTTTTCGTGAGCAATGGTCAGAATTTCGAGATCAAATGCAAAACGCTTTATCAGCATTCGAGGGAACACCCATTCAAGCACTTCGCGTTTGAATAACTTGATGCCTGTCTGTGTGTCTCTGATCGGGAGACCGATCAAAATCTTTATGAACCAGTAGTATAGCGTGCTGACAACCTTCCGGGAGAGAGGATAATTTAAAACAGATTCGCGGTGGCGTTTTGATCCGATGACAACATCCGAGTTGCGTTCTTCCATTATCTTGAAAAACCCCGCCGCTTGAGCCGGCGGAAGATCCAGGTCGCCGTCCAGCAATAAAACATAATTTCCTGAAGATGAGGCGAATCCGCGCCGCAAGGCTTCCCCTTTTCCGCTGTTAACATCGAGAAGTACGGGTTTTAATTCCTTAATGCGGGAAGTCATCTTTTTAAGTTCCGCGCGGGTGTTATCCGTACTGCCGTCATCAACAACAATAACCTCAAACGGAAGCTGACCGGAAAACAGATCCGAAACGTGTATGATATTAGCGGCTATCACGTTGCCCAGATTATGTGCCGGCATAATGACACTCAGCATGCCATTACCTATTTGCTGTCGCGCGCTGTGCCATACCGGATCTATAGGTTTTTGGTTCAAATTCATGTAAATAACTTAACTTGAAACAATACAAAAGACACGCAAAAAACACTTTGCCGCCATACGATGTGTTTTCTGCAATCGTTATAAAGCATTTTCCTCAAGACTTGACACAAACCCATCATGAATGCATAGTTCATCGCATATTAACCCGGGGGGAAAACATGATTAAAGCAAAAATAATTGGTGCTGGCGGTTATGGCGGAGTTGGTATCGCCGAACTGCTTGTAAGGCATCCTGAAGCAAAAATAAGCGCGCTTGTAGACGTTGAAAACGTTGGCAAGCCAATAAGTGAACAGTATCCTCACCTTGCCGGTTTTCTGGACATGCTAGTCAGTGCTCCTGATGATCCGGTATCAATGGCTCCGGCAGATGTTGTTTTTATGGCCACGCCGGATGGCGTAGGGATGAAACTTGCTCCGGCTGAAATTAAAAAGGGCGCTAAGATTATCGATTACAGCGGCGATTTCAGATTTAATTCAGAAGATGCATACGCGGAATATGCCAGAAGAATCGGCAAGCCTGTCAATCATGCTTCACCTGATTTACTGCCCAAAGCCGTTTATGGATTACCTGAACTGCATAGAACTGAAATATCTGCCGGCACGCAAATCATAGGGAACCCCGGCTGCTTTGCCGTAAGCTGTATTCTTGGCATGGCGCCGGCTGTAAAGAACGGCCTGACAGCAAAAGACAGTATCATATGTGATTGCAAGACAGGTGTTTCAGGCGCAGGCAAGAAGCCTGCCCCTGCATTTCATTATCCGGCAAGATATGACAATATGAACGCGTATAAACTTACCGGTCACCAGCATGTGTGTGAAGTTGAAAGAGAATTAAGCCTTCTTGCCGGCAACGATGTTCGAATAACTTTCACCTCTCAAATTGTGCCGATATGCCGTGGAATTATGTCCACGTTATACGCCAGCCTTGCTAAACCCGTAAATGAGACTGATGTGTTTAATATTTACAGGGAGTTTTACAAAAAATCCTCTTTTGTGAGGATTTACGACAAAAACGCGTCGGTGGGTTCTATCCATGTGCGCGGCACAAACTACTGTAATCTTGTTGTCAGCGTTGATGAAAGGGTTAACCGGCTCAGAGTGGTTTCTTATATTGATAACCTTGTCAAGGGACAGGCTGGTTCCGCTTTGCAAAACATGAACCTGCTGTTTGGTTTGCCTGAAACTACGGGATTGGACAAACCCGGTATGTATCCGTAACCATCATAATAAATTAAAAGGAGGATAATGAATATGGAAGTAGCTCACAAAACAGTCATAGCAGAAGATGTTGAAATAACGGGTTCTATAAAATGCACAAACAGTGTTCAGCTTGACGGCAAGCTTAATGGCGACATCACTTGTTCCGGTAATGCCGTAATTGGCGCCTCAGCAGTTGTTAAGGGTAATGTTACGGTTGATGCCGTTACTGTGCACGGCCAGATCAATGGAAACATCTCGGCCAAAGATCGAATTGAACTCAAATCGTCAGCCCGGGTAAATGGCGATATTAAAGCCAAGCGCCTTACAGTTGAAGACGGTGTAACTTTTGTCGGCAAATCTGAAGTTACTCCATCAGGCGTGGCAACAAACAAGACACACACCGAATATCAAGCCGGGGTGCATGAAACACCTGCCGAAGAAGAATTAAAGGGTAAAGGTGGTTTCTTCGGAAAAGGCAAGGGTTGAAGTCTTTTTGCAGTTATGCCGTAATCCGGAGGTGTAGTGAGTGACCCGTGTAAATAAACCAAAGGTCATAGACGGGTATTCTTCCATTCAGGCTTTGCGACAGGGCGGACATTTGTCGCAAGAAGCCAAAACCCGGCCGTCCAGCACAAAACTACCGGAACCGCCACCCAAGAAAAAAGATGGCTCAATAGAAAAGCCAGCGGGCCGTTTTGGCAGTACTATCATACCGGATAAGTATGAAATAGTATGTTACCAGTGCGGATATAGCTTTCTTCTGACGGGTCAGCTCAGAAAGACCTTCTGCCCGAAATGCCGCGAAGAACTCAAAATTAAAGATTACATAATTGATGCGGAATGGTCCGGAACCATAAAGACCATTGGCACGGTGGATATAAAATCAGGCGGGTCACTTAAAAATGCCAATATTACCGCCGGCAGGCTGATAATTGACGGCGATGCAGGCGTAAATTCTGTTATTAATGCTTCGCGCATTCTCGAATTAGGGCCTAACGCTAAATTTGACATGTCAAATATTAGCATGACTGATCTATTGATTCGCGAAGGAAGTAAAGCTAGTATACAGCAAGAGATAAGTTGTAGAAATCTTGTGGTGGAAGGATGTCTGAATATAAAAACCGTTAACTGTGAACACGCAGTATTGAAAAAAAATGGGTATTTGGACGGGAAACTTACGGCAGGAAGTCTTACAGTGGAAGAAGGCTGTGGGATGAATGCGGAACTTCATATCGAAAGAAAAATTTTAAAATAGAAAAACAGATTGGAGGATTTAGTAATGGCCAAGAAGCATCAAGGGTTGGGGCGCGGACTGAATGCGCTGATAAAAGATGATATTGATACACAGGCTGACGCTGCAGCCAATACCGGAGTACTCTACATTTCTGCAGATAAAATCCGGAAAAATCCTTTTCAGCCGCGCCGTCTCTTCGAGAAAGATGCACTGGAAGATCTCAAACGGTCCATATCTGAACACGGAGTTCTCCAGCCGTTGCTTGTCAGGACAATACCAAACGGATACGAACTGATTGCCGGCGAACGCAGATTGACCGCCGCGGTCGAAGCAGGTCTTAAGGATGTCCCTGTCATAGTAATGGAAGCCGCGGATAATGAATCTCTTGAACTGGCGCTTGTGGAAAATTTACAGCGTGAAAACCTGAATGTGCTTGAAGAGGCTGAAGGTTACCAGGCTTTGATCGCTAAATTTAAAATGACACAGGATCAAATCTCGGAGCGTGTTGGCAAGGCGCGGGCTTCCGTGACGAACGCTCTGCGCATACTCAATTTGCCGGATGAAGTCAAAAGCATGATAGCAAGTGGCGCTCTTACCGCGGGGCACGCAAAAGTGCTTTCAGGGCTGGAAATAGCGGAAGAGCAAATAATTTATGCGCGGAAAGCGGCTAATGATAATCTGTCAGTAAGAAACCTAGAGACATTGATCAGAAAAAACATCAGGGTGCCGCGCAAACCGCGTGTTTCCCGGGACGATATGCCGAAGAGCCACGTTGCCCAGCTTTCGGACGCCCTGCACACGCATTTTGGAACTGCTGTGAGAATCACTCCATGCAGAACATACGCTAACGGGAAGAAAAGCAAAGGCAGTGTGGAAATAGATTTTTACTCCAATGAAGATCTTGACCGTATACTGGAAATCCTCGGCGTATCACTGGATTAACTACGTAGAAAATGTGTTAATTCTGTTTGATTTCAGGATAAAGCTTTAGGATGGATTTCTCGTTCGCCTTGCAGATGCCGCGGTCGGTGATAAATCCGGTTACCAGCCGGGCTGGCGTAACGTCAAACGCGTAATTCGCAACCCTGCTCTTCGCAGGCGTTAAAAGTATCTTTCTGATCGAACCGCCGGATAAACCTTCCATGTATTTTACTTCATCACCATCTCTTTCTTCCACCGTAATGCCAGTTAATCCATCGCGTATATTCCAGTCGAATGAAGAAGACGGCAACGCGACGTAAAATGGAATGTTGTTGTCGCAGGCAGACAATGCTTTCAAATAAGTGCCTATTTTGTTGGCTACATCACCAGTCCTGGTAACACGATCAGCGCCGGTTATGACAATGTCAACCATGCCGTTTTGCATGAGATGCCCTCCCGTGTTATCAGCAATAACCGTATAAGGCACACCGTTCTGTTCCAGTTCCCACGCGGTGAGCCGGGCTCCCTGATTACGGGGGCGCGTTTCATCCACCCAAACATGAACAGGAATACCAGCCTCATGCGCCGCGTATATGGGAGATGTGGCCGATCCGTAATCAACAAGCGCCAGCCAGCCGGCGTTGCAATGTGTGAGAATATTAACCGGCTTGCCCTTCTTTTTGCGGGCAATTTTTTCAAGTATAACCATTCCGTTTTCACCAATGCGCCTGCCCCACTCCGCGTCTTCGTCGGCAATATTATCTGCTGTGGCGCGCGCGATGTTGATTCTGTCATTTTTGGATTTTTCGCCGGCAATGGCGGACAACTGGCGCCTTACGGCCCACTCCAGATTTACAGCTGTCGGCCGTGTGGCTATGAGAACCTTGGCATCGTTTTTGAGCGAAGCCGTAAAATTATTTTTCTTTGAAGCTTCAAGCGCGGCAAGGTACATGCCGTATCCTGCCGCTGCGCCTATGAGCCCTGCTCCGCGTATGTGCATGTCCTTTATTGCGCGGACCATGTCGGCTACAGTTTTCAAGTCCTCAATAACAAATTTATACGGCAGAAAGCGTTGATCTATGACCTGAACCACTTCCCCGTTCTTTTTCGACAGCCATATTGTCCGATAATGCTTGCCGTTGACTTTCATAATTAACCCGCCCCCTAAAAATCAATAAATAATTGCAATTCCTAGCACCTTCGGCGTTATCTAATCAATACATATCTCATTGTTCAAATAGATTTCATTAGATTGTTGAATTCTGCGGCTGGTCAACATATAGTATTCACTCCTGTTGCTTATGAAAAAAAGATTATCCATTAGAAAAATCATAAAAAGAGACGGCACTATCGTGAAATACGACCGTAGCCGTATAGCCAATGCCATCTTGAAGGCCACTGCGGCTGCTGAACATTCGAATCCCAAGCTCGCAAACGCGATGGCCGCTAAAGTTGAAATTGCGCTGACTAAGACATATTCTTCAAGCAAGATTCCCCGCGTGGAAGACATTCAAGACATTGTCGATAATGTTCTGATGGAAAACCGTTTCAGCCACATAGCCCGCAAATACATCATATACCGGCATCAGAGAGCAATGACCAGAGCTGCACGCGCTTATTCCTTTCAGGTCACAGACAACGTGCCGTATAGAAAGATATACGAAATATTACGATGGAATCTGGAACATCAGTGCGATTCTGTTGATTCGCTGAATAGACTTATATCCCGGCGCAAGTTCCCCGACCTGGTTAAGGAAGCTAACGCACGCTATACGGAAGAAGTTGTCTCGGCCGCCAATTTGATCGTTCAGGATGCAAAAGATATTCGCATTGCCATTGTAGCCGGTCCTTCATCATCAGGTAAAACAACAACTACCATAAAGGTTGCAGAGCACTTGAAGAAATTCGGCATTGGATTTAAAACCATGAATCTGGATCATTATTTCTTCGATCTGCATAATCACCCGGTTGACCAGTTTGGAGACCGCAACTATGAAACACCGGAAGCTCTGGACATCAAACTGATCAATAAACATCTGGTGAAGATGTTGAACGGCGAAACGGTAAAGATGCCGCATTACGATTTTAAAACAGGTATTAGAACTCTTAATGTCCATGAAATGCGTTTAAAGAAAAGGGAAATCATTCTTATAGACAGCCTGCATGGGTTGCACGAGGAAATTACCCGCAATATACCTGAAGAAGCCAAGTTTAAAATTTACATCGAGACTCTCGGTCAGTTCAAAACAGAATCCGGAGCGTTTATGAGGTGGTCCGATAATCGTCTTCTGCGGCGTATGATCAGGGATAAATTTTATAGAAACCTGAAGCCGATGGAGACATTAACGCATTGGCATTATGTACGCCGGAGTGAATTGACCAATATAATACCCTTTATCAATAAAAGTAACGCCATCATCAACAGTGCCCTGCCCTATGAACTGCCCATTTTAAAGGATAAACTTTTCAGGTCGGTTTCCGGAGCCATTTGTAAGTATCAAGATGATCCACTCAGGCTGGATGCGCATATCCGTGCAAACCGTGTTTATGAACTGCTTAAACCGATAAAGGCAATTAAAGATGATTCTTGCGTTCCGTCAGATTCTCTGCTGAGAGAGTTTATTGGCGGAAGCTGTTATATGTACTAATGATAAAAGAGAGAATATTTTGACAGGATAACCCTCAGGTCCGCCCTCAGGGCCGGAGCCCTTCCGGGGCGAGGCGAGGACCTTCCCCTCAGGTCCGGAGGACCTTCCGGGTCCGAGGACGGGTCCGAGGACCGGATTCGGGAGGATGGAGAACGGGAAAGAAGATATTTACCACAGAGTACACGGAGGCACGGAGAAGCAGGCAGGAGAAGAGAGTTGATTAAATTCGGGACTGGCGTCTCAAATTAAATCAACAACCTGTATCAGGAGGAGATGAGGTAATCTTGTTCTTAAGCATAATTATTGATGCAGGGCTGTCTGGTGGCGGGAAAGAAGATGTTTATCACAGAGTACACGGAGGCACGGAGAAGCAGGCAGGAGAAAAAAGAGGGAATATTTTGAAAGAATCATGAATATACTTGGAAAAATAGGCGTTCCTGTTCTGGCACAATGGCAATCTGCCCGTGATATTGCCGCTGTGATATGGGGCTCTCTCTGCCTGGCCGTGAAACGCCGCAACTGGCCGAGAACGGTCAGGGAACAATTAATCAAGCAAATCATATTCACAGGAATAGATGCTGTGGGACTCATTCTGCTCATAGCTGTTTTAACTGGAATTTCAGTCGTGGCCCAGGCTCAATTGTGGTTGAGCAGAATTGGTCAGTCTGAAATGCTTGGTAAAATCCTCGCGGCGGTTATAGTGCGCGAGGCCGGGCCGTTGCTGGTAAATTTCCTAGTTATAGGAAGGAGCGGTACCGCCATCGCTACCGAACTGGCTTCCATGCGGGTCAGAAATGAGATAAATGTTCTTGAAGCACGGGGTGTGGATCCGATGATCTATCTGATTCTACCCAGAATATTTGGAACCGTAGCTTCCGTCTTTGGTTTAACAATCCTGTTTATCTTGTTTTCGTTTGCAAGCGGTTACGCTTTCGGATTTCTACTTGGCGTAACACCGGGGGATCCTTCTCTTTTTGCCAACAGCATATTGCGAACAATATCGCCGGCCGATATCTTGAGCCTATGCGCGAAAACAATTATCCCCGGCATGACAACAGCCGCCATCTGCAGTGTGGAAGGACTCAGTGTACAAGGATCTGTTACGGATATACCGCGCGCGGCAACTTCGGGAGTTGTAAAATCAATAGCGACCCTTCTGCTGATTTCGGCCATTATTTCGGTTCTTTCATATGCATAAAAACAATAAAACTATTCTTGAATTCAACAATGTATCGACAATGTCCATGTCGAACAGAGAGTCAAAAGTGACGAATCTGACTTTCAACGTCATGCCGGGCGATTTGTTGTTTATACAATATGACAATCCGGATCTTATTCCGCCTGTATGTGATCTTGCCGAGGGGCTGTGTGATTATTCAGGGGTAATAAAATTTATGGAGAACGACTGGAATCAAATTGCTCCGGATGTTCAGTCGCAATTACGCGGCAGAATCGGACGTGTATTTAATCCTCCCGGCTGGATCAGCAGTCTGGATGTTTACAGCAATATAACTCTTGCCCAACGGCATCATACTACAAAAGAAGAATCTGAACTGCGTAAAGAAACCGAACTTCTTGCCGCAACTGTGAATCTTGATCATATTCCCGAAGGCCGCCCTGAGATGATCGGCACGGATGTGTTGAGAAAAGCTGAATGGATAAGCGCTTTCGTCGGTCAGCCCTATTTGATACTGCTCGAACACCCTGAAAAAGGGGTTCAGGTGAATCAGTTGCAGGGACTGGCAAATCTAGTCCGGAAAAGCTTGAGTGAAGATGCCGCGGTAATATGGGTGACGCCTGAAAACCTTGCATCCTGGCATGAAAAACAATTTCAAAACAGCAAGAGATATATCATGCAAAATGAAAATATAAAACTTCATGGCTAAAGAACGGAGATCAATCAATGCAAAAACCATTCAGATTCAAATACGCAAATGAGATAGCCGGAACATTTGTCATAGTGACACTGGTCCTGCTGTTGACGGGTATTTTTCTCGCCGGTCGCGCTCAAGGCTGGTTTGAAGGTAAATTCATTTTAAATGTAAAATTCAGCACCAAAGAAGGAACCTTTGGTCTGCAGGAAGGCAGTGAAATCCAGATTTTAAACACCATAGCTGGAAGAGTGGGCAAAATCACTCCTACCGAAGATAGTTGCATGGTTACAACCTTCATACTTCAAAACAGATTCAAACAGTTCATCTCTCAAAAATCCACGGCTAAAGTAAAAAAGAAATTCGGGGTCGCCGGTGATTCGTATGTTGATATTGAAATAACACCCGGTCCCCCGATGGAAAACGGAGACAGTATAATTTGCAGTAAGGATGAAGAAATAATGGAAACCGCCCAAAAAGCGTTGAAGAATGTTCAGGATGTGGTGCTGCCCATGCTGGAAAATGTTCAGCAGATCCTTGCAAATGTCAGCCAGATTACAGCCAGCATAGACAAGGGTGAAGGAACGGTTGGAACTATTCTTAATGACGGGAAAATGGCCGGTGATCTAAAGCAAACTGTGAGCCATGCAAACGATCTGCTCTTGAAATCAACAGAAACTTTTGAAGAAACAACAAGGCTGGTCAAGGGATTCCAAAAGAGCTGGCTTGTAAGGAATCATATAGAAAAAGACGTTCAAGAAGAATTACTGATGCCGTTTGAATTTGATATAGACAAGCTTTCACAGCGCAAAAATAATTACGAAAAAAATCTTTCCGCCGCCAGGGCCGCGGATAACTCACCGGAGATAATTAAAAACGCTTATAACTTGGCTGTGTGCATGATGGCGGAAGGATCATACGCGCAGGCAAAAGCCTTGCTGTCTGAGATGCGTTTGGAATCGGAACGTTCCGGCAATTACAAGGCTCAAGTGCTTCTCCTTGAAGCAGAGTTGTCATATCTTGAGAAAAACATTGATCAGGCATTTGATTTCATTGGGTCAGCCATGAAAATAACCGACAAATCTGACAAAACACTATGGACTCTATGCCGTTTGCTTAAAGCCAGACTTTATTGCGAAAAGAATAAAAAAGATGAGACTTCTGCACAATTGAAGGAAATTCAATCTTATCTTAAAAAAGCACCGCCATCAATGAAGGCCATGAACGCTCATATTGCCGGCCGCATTTTGATGATGCAGAACATGCCTTTGGATGCCGCTTCTCTTTTTGATCTTGAAGCCGACATATTCAAAAACGCTGAATCTTATTACAACATGGCGGCGGCGCTGGTATCTGCCGCCAGTATCTACGAGCAAATCGGCAAATATAATCTTGCAGCTGACAGATTTTTCAGAGCCGGTAGAAGTCTGGCGTCACATGGGCACGTTGAACCTGCCCGAAAAGCACTTTCTCTGGCTCTGTCTGCCGCAGAAAAAACAGGAAAAGATGCCGGGACGCTGACTGAACAAATCCGGAGTACAATGGATCAGATGAATATATCCAGCATGTAGGAATGCAACAAAGACGGCCGTGTTATTTTTCGGTCATCTCCCATATGCCGCTCCAATCCTGCGGCGGATGTTCCTTTAGATGTTTGCATCTTTTTGCGTATGCTGAAGATGCCGGGTCATGTTCAGCTATACTTGAAAATAATTCCAGTGCCGTGTCGAATTTACCGTCATAATACTGTTTCAAAGCGCTGGAGAAAACATCCAGAATATTGCGGCGTGCCGAATAGTCTTCTTTGAACATGGGCTCAAAAACACGCACAGGTTCTTTGCGGCCGACTACGCGAACCCTGGAAAGCTCTCTTACGGCGAATTCATCACCAATTTGTTTTAATGTGTTTTCAGAAATCATAATATATGTGCCAAACTGTTTATTGATTCCCTCCAGTCTGGCCGCAAGATTTCCTGCATCACCCAGGAAAGTGTAATCGAACCTCTGGTTTGATCCCATATTGCCGACAACTACTTGACCGGTATTAAGACCTATTCTCATGAACAAATCCCGGCCGGCTCTTTCTTTGAAGCCCGGACGCAGTTCGGCTAGCTTTTTGCCGCATCTTAAAGCCGCTCTGACGGCGCGCTTTGCGTGATCAGGCACATCCAGCGGGGCGTTCCAGAATGCTATGATTGCATCACCTTCGTATTTATCCACTGTTCCGCCCTCGTCCATAATGATATCTGTCATGGCGGTCAGGTAATCATTGAGCAGGGTCGTGAGGTTATCAGGCGTCAGGCTCTCGGATATACTGGTGAAACCCTGAACATCGGAAAAGTAAATGCTCAATTCCCGCAGTTCGCCGCCTAACTTCAGATTGCCGGGATTTTGAAGCAGTTTTTCAATAACATCCGGACTTAAATACTGCTTAAACGCGTTCTTAATAAAACGCTTCTTCTTGCCTTCTATCGCGTAATTCACGATGACCGCCGACACGAGAGAGAAGACACCGATAGTGTCCAGCACGCCGACTTGAAGACAATAGCCCATATGATATGTGCCGAACCCAATAAGAATAGGCGCGATGACTGTAACCAGTAAAGCCGCAACCATTTGTCGCGCGTTAGCGCAAGCTCTGCCCGTCAGACCGGATGCAAGGCCAAATAAAAGGGCAAATAAAACCATCCAGCCTGAATCCACATCCCTGATAAAATCGTTTGAAAGCAAATTATCCAGAACTGTTGCTTGAATTTCAACTCCCGGCAGATACCGGCTTACAGGCGTAGCCTTTAAATCGACAAGACCCGGAGCGGTAAAACCTAAAAAAACATAAGCATTACGGAAAAATTCCGGATCACATTGTGGTTTTCCACCCTCACGCAAAAGCAGTTCCGATTGAATCACTGCGGCGGCGCTTACTGTTCTATTTGTTGTTTTGGAAGATTTCCTGTAACGCAGGATAGCATCTCCATTCCTGTCTAATGGAATTGAACTATTGCCAACATGCAAAAGTTTATCATCGAGTTTTAATTTCACATCAGGATTCCCGGCAAGATATGCCGCCAGTCCGAGTGATGGAATAAAGTGTCCGTCAAAAACACGAAAGACCCCTACCCTGCGGATTTTAGCGTCGGCATCTGACCCGGAAGATACATTCCCGAGAATATCGCTGTTCCGGGCCACATCAGGAATAGGAAAAGCAGCCCTTGGCATTATCAGCATTTGATTATTGCAGTGCGATAAATAATCATTGAGGCCAGTCACATCATATTTGGTTACATCAATTTCTGCCGGCCATTTTAGAGAATCTCCCTGTTCCCGGCCAAGAAAAACCGCAGAAACAAAACCCGTAGCACCGGCTATCGCGTTGCCCAAAGCCGTATCTTCTTCAATCCTTTCGGACGGTTCGGTGAATAACACGTCAAAGACAATCGCTTTTGCACCGCCACGCTGGCAAAAACTGATAATCGGTTCATAGACAATTCTTGGCCAGGGCCATGACCACATCATTTCCTTTTCGCCCCAATCAAGACTGGACTGATCAAGAAAAATGGTTTTAATGGCGCTGTTACTTTGACGGAGTTCGGCCATAGCCTGAACTCGCCAATCCCACAAAGGATTTTCAAGCCATCCGAGCAATCCCATGAACTGCAGGGAAAGCGCGACGGCGGCTGATACCAACCCGATTATAGCGCCTTGTATTATTTTATTACGCATTCGAATATCTGAACTAAATGGAACCTAACCCGGATATTGCATCAGTTTAGAACGCGGCAGATGCGCGGCGTCGAGAGGTGAAGCTGTATAAACATACTGCGAACCTCTCGCAACAAAGCAAATGCCGTGTTATCAACTGACCTTCCGGTGAAAATCAGCAATTTCTTTTCTTTCCAAAAACTCATACAAAATGTACACCCGTGTTTGAATAATTTTACAGTCTCAACATCCTGCGCATTCGCCACTTACCCTATATCATTGCTGATTCTCATGCAATATCCGGACTAGCGCCTTGTTAAACCGCATCTGACGTGCGCCCGCATCAGTGACAGGTCCGAATTTTCTGATCAAAGGATCAATATCACGTATGCGGTCCGCCGGCGCGGGATGCGTCTTGGCGAATCCACGGGCATCCGCGGCAGAATGTTTTGCGGTTTCGGCCAAAACATCCTTTAACCCGTTGGGATTATAACCGACGCGTGTCATAATGGTTATAGCGGCATGGTCGGCATCAGATTCAAGTTTCCGCGCATAACCGCTGTTGACTAGGGTTGATGAAATATCATTAATTGTGCCTTCAAATGCCGTGGTCAACTCTGCAATTTGATCCGGCGCAAAACTTTTGGCGCTTTCAGACACAACGACAGATGCCGCTGATGTGAGCCTGCTTTTCTTGATCGCGCGAAGACCGTGCAGATTCTGAACATGCCCTATTTCATGAGCCAGCACCGCGGCCACCGCATCTTCGTTCTTGCAGCACTTCAGCAGACCGCGGGAAACAAGAATGAACCCGCCCGGCGATGCAAAAGCGTTTACTTCATCCGTATCCATAACCATAAAATGATAACCGCCGAATGTTTCCGGTTTGTCTGATGCTGCAGACAGAGCCTGACCAACGATATTTAAGTAACGGTTAGCTTCGCTGTTGTCAAAAGGCTTATAAGTTTTTAGAATCGTAGCCGTAACAGCACGTCCTATGTAATATTCCTGTTCAGGTGTTATTTTGTCGAATGTCTTGCCTACAGCAGACGCGCTCTTATTCAAAGAATCTGCCTGCTGGGATGATATTGTGCCGGTGGCAACGCCAACACTTGTGCCTACCTGCGTTATTGCATCCAGAGTGCGGCAACCGGAATTCAGTAAGGTCACAATAATAAGGATACACGCCATAATTCTCATCGTGCACCTCCTTCCTTTGGAGAGACTTTGCCTTCTTTAAGAAAGTTTCCTATCTCATCCATGGGAACAATCATCTTCTCCATCCGGTCCACCCAGCTGAAATCCACATCTTTGTTTTGTGTTTTAAACTGGGCTTCGACATCAGAATTAAACCCTTTGCCGGCGAGAGCCATTTCTCCGCTTGACGCGGCCAGTTCGGCATCGCCCGTACCCGCCTTTAAAGCAATTTTTTTCTGAGTTAACGCGGATGAATGTATCCAGCCGGAAACATTTGAACCAGAAACCGCGACTTTAACCCACTGCCCCTTCTCTTCTATTACCCCGAGCCTGTCGCCATATTTAACTGATGTCACAGTTTTGCCGAGAAAAGAAGGTTCTGATCTTAAATATCCATTTCGGACATAAAGACTCATCATCTTCATTTCACCGGCAAGCAAAGTAATCCCTGCCGAAAAGATCATTGTTGCGCCAATGATAGCGGTTTTAAATTTCATAATATTACCCTCCTGCTTGCTTTAACTTGATTTATATTAAATCCTTTCAGGGGCTGCAATACCAAGAAGCTCCAAGCCCATGTGTAAAACTTTTGCTACAATTCCGCACAATCTGACCCGGCTTTCGCGAATGCCTTCATCAGCTTTCAAGAACGGTACATTTTGATAAAAAGCGCTGTAAGTCTGCGCAAGATCATATAAATAATCCGCAAGAATATTTGGTTTGTAGCCATGTGTGGCTTTCACCACTACTCCGGGAAAACGCGTCAGCTTGATTCCCAGGTCGCGTTCAATAGCCTCCGTCAGTTGCAATTTGTATTTATCAGGATTTTTATCCGGATAACGTTCCCGGTATTTGTCGCGTACGCTGGCTATTCGGGCGTAAGCATATTGCAGATAAGGCCCCGAATTACCATCCAGCGACAAAGCTTTTTCCCAGGTAAAAGTAACCAGGCTTTGAGGATTTTGACTCAGATCGGCATATTTAACAGCCCCTATTCCTACTGCACTCGCGACTTCCTGTTGTCTGCTTTCCGATAGCCCCCTGCTTGACTCGCTGACAATTTTCAGAGCCCTCTGTTCAGCCTCATCAAGAAGGCTTTCCAGCTTAATGACGTTACCATCCCGTGTAGAGAATGTTCCTTCAGGCAAACGCATTAATCCGAACCAGACATGATCCAATTGTGTTGTACAGCCAAGCCGGCGGGCAATGGCGAAAATCTGATTAAAGTGAAGTTGTTGACGTTCATCTGTAACATAAACAATCTTATCCGGCTTAAATTCCTCCACCCGGTTGATGATCGTTGCAATGTCAGTGGTGGCATAATTGAATCCGCCGTCACTCTTTCTGATAATACAAACGGGCAGTTTTTCTTCTTCCAGAAACACAACAGTTGCCCCTTCGCTTTCTCTCGCCACCCCGTTTTTTTCTAAAAGTGATACAGTATCCGCAAGTTTGTCATGATAATAGCTTTCACCTCTCACGAGATCGAAAGAAATTCCCAGCCTCTTGTAAATTTTATTCAGTTCACTTATGCTCAAATCCATGAATTCATGCCACAAAGCGAGATTCTCAGCGTCTCCCGATTGCAGTTTTACCAGTTCCTCCCGCGATTTTGCCAGCCACGTCGGATCATCTTGTGATTTTTTATAGCTTTCAACATAAACACGTTCCAGTTCCGATAATGGAGAAGATGCCATTTTTTCTTTGTCGCCGAAATGGCGGTAGCCCATTATGGTGATACCAAACTGGGTTCCCCAATCACCAAGGTGATTATCAGAGTAAACCTTGTAACCCATAAAGCGATGCAGGCGGTCCAGTACGGAACCGATGTTATGAGACCGTAAATGTCCTATATGCAGAGGCTTTGTCATGTTCGGTGATCCGTAGTCAATTACCACGGTTTTGCCGCTTCCATATAGCGGCACTCCGAAGCGCTCATCATCGGTTAATGTTTCAAGATAGCCTGTTAGCCAATCGGTTTTAAGCCAGAGATTGATAAAACCAGCCCCGGCAATTTCCATTTTTTCCAGACAATCTGGCAAGTTTATGCCGTTGATTACAGTTTGGGCTACATCACGTGGTGATTTTTTCATCTCTTTGGCAAGAGACATGGCTCCGTTGCACTGAAAATCGCCAAATGCAGGATTTGCGGTTTCAACCACCCTTATATTGGAAAAATCATATGCGGTACCCTCAAAAGCACGTTTAAAAGCATTACGCGCCCATTGCGATAGCATATCGGCTAAAAGAACACTTTTTTCAGAAGTTTTATCCATTATTTTGACACCAAAAAGGTGCTTGTATCATTAATACAGCCAAAATATTACTAAACAAAAACAAAGAAATCACAGCACAATCTTGATCCTGCGATACACCCCAAATCTTGTCAAGCTGAACCCGTAATCAAAAAATAATGCTTTTTCTTATTGACTGCCACGCTGAGTGTCCGTACTTTGTGGACAGGGTTAAAGGGAGTATCCTTAATAAATAGTAAGGAGGCTCAACGTGAGCAGATTGTTTTGCGGTCTTTCCCTTCTGACTCTTCTCATTTCATTTCTTTCCTTTTCATCACACGCGGATAACACAGTGTCAAAATCTGTAAGCAAAGAGTTATTATGGAATACTTGAAAAACAAATGGCTGGTATGCGTTGGCGAAGACTGCATTCCAGATGCGAGACGGAAATTTACAGGGCTTCCTTTTAAAGTAGGGGGTGAAGTTTCGGGTGGCGGAAAATGAATGTTAAAGAGAAGTGTTGTGAAAACAGACGTGCGGCAGTTGTATTATTCTGTGTTGTAATATGTTTATTTTCCCTGAGCGTAACCGGAGATGGCAATGGTGGTAATGACGATCCGGATCAGGACGGATTTTTCACTCAGGACGAACGTGCGCTTGGCACAGATCCTCTTAATAGTCAATCGCACCCCACCCTCGCGGACAACGCTTACAAGATAATGGCTTATTGGCCGTTAGGCACAAACTCTACCGAGGCGTTCGGCAGTGGATTGGACGGCACACTCAAAAATGGCGCAGTGTTTTCCGATTCCGCTGTCTGGATGGACGGACGGGATGATTACGTAAATTTCGGGAATAGCGAAAATCTGAGCGTGACAGGAAGCATATCCGTGTGTGCGTGGATAAAGCCTGAAGACCGGCGTGAAATGGCACGGCTCTGGGGGAAATTCCAGAACGACGACAAAAAACGGGAATACAGCGCGTTCCTGTCTGCCGACAGGCTATGGCTGTTCCTTTCCGGAGACGGCAGTCCATGCTTTGGCCAGACGATATTGAAATTCACAGTTTCGCGTATAGCGGAAAGACGGCAATGGCGTCATATTGCCATGACATGGGATTCCAAACTGGGCGCGAAGGGGCTGTTGAGCTACGCGGACGGGCGAAGACTGTCCATGTTAACGCTGACAGGTTCTGACATAAAATCTTTAAACAATAGCGATGCGGATTTCACGCTTGGCGCGTATGACATCAGGGAACTGCGAGTAGGCCGCAGGAAAATGGAGATAGTGAACAATTCGTTTCACGGTTTGATGTCGCAACTTATTCTATGCGACGCAGTGCTTACGGATCTGGAAATGAAAGAGCTTTATTTACTGGGCAGAACCGGTGATCTGTCAGCGTATTTAAACAAAGATTATGATCAGGACGGGATGCCAGACTGGTGGGAGCGGAAAAAATTCGGAGACGTAAGCCACGCGGCTGACGGAGATTATGACAGCGACGGTTTAAGCAATATAGAAGAATTCCGGAGAAAGACCG
>JBFZFB010000136.1:0-39262 GCA_041306605.1 Lentisphaerota bacterium
CCAATGGTGATCTGGTATGCAAGGGTGTTGAGGATCGGGTTTCACTTGGGGAAAAAGGCTCTCTTACGGAAAATCTGACGGATACATTTGTGGTGGAATGGAATGGCTGGCTGAAGATGAACAAGGACAGTGCCTGCAAGTTTACAATAACCAGTGATGACGGCAGTTGGCTGTGGATAGATGATCAACAGGTTGTTGATAATGGCGGGTTTCATGGGGCATCGGCTGTTTCAGGCAGTGTGAAACTCAACAAGGGTCTGCATAAGATAAAGATCCGGTATTTCAATAACGGAGGAGGTTCTTCATTCAGCGCCGGCATGGACGCGCGCAGTACGGTTGTGCCAGGTGAATTAAGAATTGGAATTACTGGCGGCAGTACTTTTATTGTGGAAGGTAGTCCTTTGGGAATCACCAACATATCCCAGACATTGCCTCCGAAAGCGATCAAGGCGCTTGCCCGCAGGAAACAGGCTGGCATTACAGCCACTGTAAAGGGTAATGACCTCAAAGTTGAAGCGAGGGTTGGTAAATCAAGTAAACCGTGCGTCAGCGCGGTAATTCCACTGACACCGGAACAGAAGAGCCGTATTTTGACTGAACCGGTGAATATGTTTGCCGTGAAAACCGCGTGCAAGATGATACCATGTTTTGATGAAAGTCAGGTTTATGTTGATTTAAACGAACCGGCGCCTGCCAATATCTGGCGGAGCCCTGTTGATCATGCGTTTGCCCGTGTAGTCAAAACAGGCTGGCGGCTCGGCACCAACGCGCCTCCCATCCTTGTGGCGCTGAGGGATGAAATGAGTAAATCGATGGAGGAAGGAAGAGAAGCCGGTGAAAAGTCGTTGAAGAAATTCTATCGTAACATGAAGAAGATAGCCCGTGATATCGGGGCCATGACAAATGAAACAGCACAGCAGGCTCTAGTGGATTTTTCGGGTTTGACGCTGGATGTGGTTCACAGGCCGGAACTGACAAACGGCGTGATTACAATTATGAGAAATCCTGATCCAGCGAAAAAGGCCTCTGGTTCATTGCGAACGTGGGTGGTATCGCCTGATGGAACAAACACCGCGGATTACGCGATGCATGTTAAGATTCCGGCTGGTGAGGATGTATATGTGACGCAAATACTACAGCCTTCTCAAAGCAATAAAGAAGACACGGTTAATGCAGAGGTTAATTTCAAGTGGCAAGGTCAGTCTTTGCGGCTTGCCAATAAGACCACCCGTGTGCCCAATCCGTGGTATGGGATGAGTTTGGATCCGGAATACCAGATAACGGACACAAACGTTGTATTGAGAGCGATATTCACCGGACCTCTGCAGGGAGTGGTGAACGGTACGATTACTTTTCAAGTTGAGCCCAAAGACGCTGTTCTGGTTCCTGAAGTAAAAAAAGATATTCTCGTGGAAGCAGACAAGAGACAGTATATGCCGGTATCTTTTGAATGGAAAAAAGGACGTGTTCCGATCTCTATAACCGCCGATTCAAGTGTGATGCTTATAAATGAATCGGTCTGGCACAAAGATTCTCTGCAAATACAGGAGATATAATTCAACGAATAATAAATACGGGAGGTGTAAAAATGAATAAATGTAGCAGGTTTAATATTGGCGTAGTGTTGCTCGCTGGTGTTTTAGTGGTTTTCATGTCAGGCGTCAGGATTTTGCTGGCGGAATCGCTGTCGGCTACAAATGTGATTTTTTTTATAGGAGACGGAATGGGGTTGGAACACGTCAAGGCGGGTGGTTATTTTATAGGTTCCAATCTTTGTTTTGAAGCATGGACTAACGCAAGAGTAACAACATATTCCGCCAATAGCCCTGTAACCGACTCGGCGGCCAGCGGGACTGCCATAGCCACCGGACACAAAGTCAACAACGGTGTGATATCAGTGGCTTTGCCGGGTGACGGGAGTGCCTATGAAACGATGCTTGAATATTTCAAGTCTAAAGGCAAAAGAACCGGTCTTGTGTCAACAACAAGCCTTACCGATGCCACACCGGCGGCATTTGGCGCTCACGCCACAAACAGGGGCGACTCTTCTGAAATAGCATCAGATCTTCTTGACGTCACAAAGCCAAACATTCTTCTGGGCGGGAGCGGCGGTATAACGATCAGCAATGCACAGGCTGCCGGTTATAATGTGGTGACGAACGCTTCTCAGTTGGCCGCGCTGGATGAGGCAACCAATATTTTGGTTTCGGGACAGTTTAGCGTTGGCGATATGCCTTATGAATACGATGGGATGGGAGACAAGCCTCATCTCTCTGATATGACTGATAAAGCGATTAAGATTCTGGCTAATAATGAATCTGCCGGATTCTTCCTCATGGTGGAAGGTGCCATCGTAGATCATGCTTGTCATGCTAATGATATCACGCGTTGTGTGAGAGAAGTTGCCGAGTTCAATAACGCTGTGAAGAAAGCAATTGCATGGGTTAGCAACAGAACTGATACGCTGATTGTTGTTACGGCTGACCATGAAACCGGCGGGTTGACGGTGTTGACGAATAATGGCGCGGGGAATGATCCTACTGTTACGTGGTCAACATCCGGGCATACAAGCAATAATGTCGGGCTGTGGACAAGAGGGCCGAAGACGGAAGATGTGGGTGGCATTATTGATAACACAAATATACTGTCTATCGTGCGGAAATCATATCTGATGCAGACAACAGCCACGAGCGATACTGTTTCGGTAGCGGATACAAACATGAGTTTTATGAGGCGGTTCTACAGGTTCTTTTCGGTAAGATAAGAAAGCCGTTCTGCCACGCGTGAAAATAAGGCGCTGAAAATTCCATATATGATACTTGACACACTTGGTAATCAGGCAATTAAATAGTAGCATGTATAAAGGTCTTTTTGATATATTCTTTGCATAAAACAAGAGATGCAAGGAAGTTGGGCCAGGACGCGAAACAGGAGTTGCGCCATAGGGCGGTTGCGCTGAAAGAAAGGCACGATGATATTGCTGATATTCTTGAGGTTTCGAGAGGGGCTGTGCGTAAATGGTGGGGCATTTACAAGAAAGGAGGAAAGCGGGCGTTGTGCCTTGGCCAGCGAGGACGCACCAAAGGGCATACGCGTCAAGTTAAGGCCTGAATATTGCACCAAATCTTAATCTTTGCAAATAAACCCGTCCCAACCCGTAGTAAAATGCACTTGAAACGTACATAACGAAAACAGGTTTCGTATCGCCATATGGGTTAACCAGTTACAAACCGTGCAAAATTCAGGATGAACAATGCCAGATCTCAAGCTGGGCGCGCCTCCTGCGTCACAGGTATGTCTCATTAAATCAGTAGCAAGCGGAGTAGTCCTCCCGCCAGCAACGCTGTCAAGATCATGATGACTACGGCTTTAATCAAATCTTTTCCGCCCAGTTCTTTCCACATTACACCGAAAGTAGCTATGCAGGGGAAAAATGAAAATACAGTTATTGCGATTGTCATTTGTGCAGACGTCAAATTAAGGGGAACAAGCATTCCGATGGCAAGTTCCTTGCGTAAAAGACCACTCATTAAAGCAGGCACGGCTTCACCAGGCAGACCAAAGCAAGTCTTCATAAATGGAGTTGCAAATGAGGCTATTTTTTCAATGAATCCCAATGTATCCAGAATGCCCGCCATCAGAACGCCCAAGAAAAGAAGTGGTAGCGCCTCTGCAAGAAACCAGCGGACACGCATCCATGTTTTCTTTACAACAGCGCTCCAACCGGGTCTTCGATAAGGCGGAATATGAAGGAACAATTCAGGACATTCCTCCTGTAATGACCTGTTGAGTAGCAGTCCCAACAGAATAAATACGGATGCCAGTGTTCCCAGAACGATTGCAACGTATCTCATTCCATGGTGACCAAGAACTCCGAATATTACGGCGGTTTGCGCGGCGCATGGAATTGCAATTCCGATAAGCATGATTGCGATGAATCGTTGTTTACGCGTTTCAAGACTTCTAGAGGCAAGTACGCCTGGTACTTTGCAACCCAAGCCAAGTAATACCGGAAGTATACCATGCCCGTGCATGCCAAATTTATGGAAGAAATTGTCTGTAACTGTAGCCAGACGTGGCAGATATCCGCTGTCTTCAAGTAGTGCTAATACCAGATAGAATGCAATGATATATGGGAGAACCATGCCAAACGGCATAAAAAGGCCAGTGGTCAGGATACCCATTGACTGAACAAAATCCACATTGCCATTAATCAACTTACCTACCAAAATCTCACGAAGAAACCCCGGTCCAAGCCAATTGCTCAAAGTTGTGATTGGTCCATGGTATAATTTGAATACCGGTTCGGCGCAATATCTAATCATTCCTTCACTTAGCAAACGAACCAGCCAGAATAGTGCGAAGAGTATGACCATGGCAGTTAGTATGCCTGTTCCTGGTTTGACAGTGGCATCTACCAAGCGATCCCGAAACGTATGATGACGGTGAGCTATTGTCTGGACTGTTCGAACAATGTGTCCGATCCTTGTCCATATTTGATCATCATTTGTTACAGTAGATTGCTTTGGGATATGCACCTCATCCATCCGTTGCATAAGCTCGCTGATCCCTTCGCCGGTAATAGCAACTGTTGGAACAACTGGAATCCCCAAAAGGTTTTCGAGTTCGTTAACATTTATCGTGATGCCAAGATGTTGCGCTTCATCCCACATGTTCAGCGCGATTATGACTGGTTTGCGTTTCTCAAGAAGTTCAACAGTCAGGAGTAGACATCGTTCAAGGCTTGTTGCATCAATAACATTTACAACCACATCGGCTTTGTCCAGCAATGACACGGCCACTTCTTCTGCCTTGTTGGTTGGTGAGAGCGAATAAGTTCCAGGCGCATCAATGATTTCGAAAGCGTCCTCTTTCAGTATTATCCGCCCCTTTGAGTAATCCACTGTTGTCCCGGGATAATTTGAGGCAATGACATCAACACCGGTCAGCCGGGAAAAGAGAACACTCTTCCCGACATTCGGATCTCCCATAAGAACGATGGTTTTCATTTTTCCATGGCAACTATAATTCGCTGAGCCATACCCTTTCCGAGTGTAATCTGTCTGCCGTCGATTTCTACAACCAGGGGACCGGAGAATGGATAGCTTGCTACAATGCGCACTGTTTTCCCCTCTTTAATACCCGCACTGCGCAACCGTTGCTGAAAAACATGGCCGCCATGTAAAGCAACAACTGTTGCCAATTCACCCTGTTGCAGTTGTATGACAGATTTTTCATTCATGGTGCAAACCGATTATATACGTTGAAGTTAATCCAACAATCCAGATACATACCCCGAAAAAACACTATGGATTATGCGCATAGTTAAATCTCATAGTCAAATGTCATATCTTATTGATAAACTATTGGGCGCCGTCAAGAAAAGTGTGTACATTTAGCAGGCAAGGGACTTCCGGTGGATCTTCATGGGGCATTTTTGATTTGTTTCGAATTTAGTTGTTTCAAAAAAATCCATATTCATGTTGACGTGTTATTAGACCATGTTCATATTATATGCCATGATGTTAACGGAACTACGTGAAAAGCTCGGCTGGTTTCCCGTGAAAACTGTGGGGGTTTTCAGCGATTTCCCGTTGACGGCTGGCGTGTTTGTTGTGTTCTATGCAAATCGTCACTATCATCGGAGATCAATGGAAGCATTTCCAATGGAACCAAACAGCTTAAAACGGGAATTGCTTAAAGCTTAACGAACAAAACACTGGTTAACCTTGTCGAGGGGATAGAATGGCTGGTCGCAAAGCAAAAAAAGGAAACGGACTGCACACCGGGGCTGACAGTATTCTAGAAAGCATTTCTGATGGTGTGTTTACCGTTGATGCCAACTGGTTTATTACCTCATTTAATCGTGCTGCTGAGGTTATCACCGGCATTCGCCGTCGTGATGCTATTGGCAAGACGTGTTCAGATGTGTTCCGCGCCAGTATGTGCGAGTCTGAATGCGCGTTACGATACACAGTCAAGACCAGCAAGCCTATCATTAACAAATCAGCGTTTATTATAAGTTCTGATGGTCGCCGAATTCCCGTATCCGTTTCAACAGCCATTTTGCGCGATGAACGTGGACAAATCATCGGCGGCGCTGAAACTTTTCGAGACATCAGCCTTGTAGAGGAATTACGCAAGGAACTGGAGGGTAAATTCCAAGTAGGCGATTTGGTGAGTCGTAACGTTACCATGCGTCGGCTGTTTGATCTCCTGCCGCAGATAGCGCCCAGCGATGCGACGGTGTTGATTCACGGGGAAACCGGTACAGGCAAGGAGCTTTTGGCGCGTGCCATTCACAATCTTAGTTTGCGCAAGAATAAGCCGTTCGTACCCATCCACTGCGGTGCATTGCCGGATACACTGCTGGAATCCGAGCTGTTCGGTTATATGAAAGGTGCATTTACTGGTGCCGGAAAAGACAAGCCGGGCCGCTTCGCACTGGCCGAGGGAGGCACAGTGTTCCTGGACGAAATTGGAGACATCAGCTCCATGCTTCAGGTGCGCCTCTTGCGCGTACTTCAGGAGAAAACCTATGAACCCTTGGGCGGAAATCAAACCAAACATGCCAACGTCCGTATAATCGCCGCCACGCATAGGGATCTTTCAGGGATGATCCGAAAGGGAGCATTTCGCGAAGACCTCTTTTATCGTTTGAATGTCGTCAAACTGGATTTGCCGCCACTTCGGAAGCGCAAAGAGGATATTCCACTGCTGGTCGAGTACTTCATCGCGCGGTTCAACCGGAGGCAGAATAAATCGGTTACAGGGGTTAATGCAGATGCAATGGCCTTGCTGATGGCCTATGATTATCGAGGCAATGTTCGTGAATTGGAGAATATCGTGGAACGCGCTTTTGTTCTTTGTAATAGCGGTGTCATAAAACACATTCATCTACCGCCTGAATTAGCCGGACGTTTTCCTTCTCCCTGCTTGCTGTCTAGCGGTGATACAATGGTTGCACTGACTCGCTCTGCTGAAGCCCAAGCCATTTGCATGGCATTGGAACGCCATGATTTTAATAGACTGGCTGCTGCACGTGAACTAGGTCTTCACAAAAGCACTTTGTTCCGTAAAATCAGGACATTTGGTATTAACCTGCCTAAACGTGATGGTCGCTCCTGTAAAAAACCCGAATAGAGTCGCGTCACTGCGTCTCTATTCTCGTTTAAAGGAGATTCTAATGCGACTCTATTTTTAACAGTCTGGATCATCTTATTGTTTATATCTATCCGCACGGCAATATGTTGCATCATGTTTTTATGTAAAGAGCATACTTGGCACGATCTTTGCTACCAAGGTGAGGTGAAGTTGTGACATCAAGATATAAAGATGGAGAATCATGAAATTGGCATTGGCAATGTGGAATGGAAGAATTTCGCCGGTATTCGATGTGGCCCGGCAGGTTTTGATGCTGGATATCGAGGATGACAAGGTAATAACACGCAAGGAAGAAGTGTTGCCCGGTACAGAGCCGCAGATACAGGCGGACAGGCTTGCATCGCTTGGGCCACAAGTGCTGATTTGCGGGGCTATTTCTCAACCTATGGCAGACATGTTGGCGGCCAAGAGTATTCAGGTAATTCCGTTTGTTGCAGGGGATATTGATCAAGTACTTGGGGCCTGGCTATTAGGGACGCTTCCTAATCCAGCGTTAAGTATGCCGGGTTGTTGTGGGCGGAGACGTGGCTGTAACAGCAAAAAAGGCAGGTGGCGAAATGGACAAGGGTCTACGGGAAACGTTTTGCCGGGTCGGGTTGTTCAGATAGTGGGAAATTAAACAGAAGGAAATGACATGAAAATTGCGATAACAGCTACGGGCAAAGATATTTCGAGCAATGTGGACCCGCGTTTCGGGCGCGCCAAATACTTTATTGTTGTTGAGACGGAATCCGAAAAAACTGAGACCCACGATAACACGCAAAATTTAAACGCTGCTCAAGGTGCTGGAATCCAGTCGGCGGAAACAGTCGCCAGGCTGGGAGCAGAAGCGGTAATAACTGGGAATGCCGGTCCGAAAGCGTTTAAGGCTCTTCAAGCTGCAGGTATTAAGGTTTATCTGTGCCCAAGCGGGACGGTAGCAGAAGCAATTCGCAGTTTCAAAGATGGTGAATTGAAGGAAGCGACGGCGGCTAATGTTGATGGACACTGGGCGTAGAAATGACAGGAGGTGTTACGGTGAGTGGGAAAGCGGATAAGCGTAAATGTAAACAGGACAACAATGTCGATCCGAGAGAATGTTCGAAGGATCAGATTAAGAATTGCCACGGAGAGGTTAAGAAACATTCATTCAAAAACGACAAGAAGAATGAATGGACAACTCACAAGGCCCGCTATGAAAGGCTGTTAAAGAGTTTGAGCACGGTTGCAGACACAAACGGGTTTATGTTGAATTCTGATAATGAGCGAATTCAAAAGGTTGTTGGACTTATGACGGAGAATCTTGTGGCAGAAGGAAAACCATTTTGCCCATGCAAACAATCCCATCCTCTAAACACTGTTAAAGATGTTGTTTGTCCCTGTCCGGAATGGAAAACGGAGATTGAGAAGGACGGCCATTGTTTTTGCCGTCTCTTTTTCAGAAAGACAAAATAACTGAAGTCAAACAAAAGGAGAAACTACAATGCCAAGAAATGATGGAACTGGTCCAACCGGACGTGGTGCAGGTACAGGCCGCAGGCGCGGTCCTTGCGGCGGCGGACAGCGAAAGGGTCCATTGGCCGGAACCGGCAAAGGGCGAGGTCGCGGTGGGCGCGGACGAGGTCTGGGCCAAGGTGGAGGCGCAGCCAAACAAGAAAGCTTAGATAATAACAAGTAAAAAAGGAGAAACTACAATGCCAAGAGGAGATGGAACAGGACCGATGGGAATGGGGCCAATGACAGGCCGTGCAGCAGGTTTCTGCGCGGGGTACATGAATCCGCTTCCCGGACGCGGGGCTGGAATGGGGCTAGGACGTGGCTCCCGGGGTTGTGGAGGCGGACGCGGCCCTTCGACAGGACTCAGGGCAGGTTGGCGGAACATGTTCTACGCTACGAGGCTTCCCGGTTGGGCACGGACAGATATGCCGGACACTGTAACTCCCGTACCGGAACAGGAACTCACCGTATTGAAACAACAGGCTGACCAATTCAGCAGCGCGCTGGAAGGAATTCGCAAGCGCATTCAGGAACTCGAATCAGTTTCAGTAGAAAAATGAAAGGGTACACTGATGAGCGCGAACGTGCTGGTGTTAACAGATGCCAATTTCGAAACGGAAACGAGTAAAGGCGTAGTTGATTGATTTCTGGGCGCCCAGATGTCCGCCGTGCAGAGCTCTGGGACCTATTCTGGAACGAGTCGCCATAGCCGTGGCCGGCAAGGCAAAAGTTGGCAAATATAATGTAGATGAGGAATCAAAGTCAGCTGATAAGTTTAACTTTAGAAACATTCCTACCTTGATCATCCTGAAGGATAACACGGAAGTTGAACGTCTTGTTGGTCTCCAACTGGAAGCTGATCTTGTTTCTGCAATTATGAAATACGCAAAATGAAAAATGAACATAGCATTATGACAAACGTGTTGGCGTTTCTTTGTAGAATATGCCCTTTCTGTATATGTGCCCGCATGTGGCCAGAAAGCCGGTATGCGCAGGCGCTAAGGAAGATTGAAGGGTCCTGCCCTGCGTGCAGAGCATATACCAGGATTAACAAAACTTAGTGGTGACAGATGAATAGCACTCAAGAAGATATATTTTTCGGTCGTATGAACGATCCAACTGCTGCTGGAACGATTCAGGGGCCTTGTGGCGATACGATGGAATTCTACATTGTTGTACAGAACGACATGATTGAAGATATAAAATACCACACCGATGGGTGTGAGAATACCCGTTCGTGCGGAAGAGCAGTTGCCCGTCGCGCAAAAGGCAGGAAAGTGACGGATGCCTTGTCAATCAGCGCCGGTGAGATCATCCGGTCAGGAGAATGCAATCCGGAATCTGGGCGGCACTGTGCGATATTGGCGGTGAGTACTCTTTATCGGGCGGTTGCGGATTATTTATTAAAACCATGAAAATTGCCATTGCATCAGGAAAAGGTGGAACAGGTAAGACGACCGTGGCGGTCAATCTGGCGTGGATGCTTGCCGGTATGAACCGGCCCGTTCAATATCTTGATTGCGATGTTGAAGAGCCGAACGGCCATATTTTCCTCAAACCTCAGATTACGGTCGCCGAGTCGGTTGGTATTCCAGTGCCTGTTGTAGATGAGACAAAATGCAACGGCTGTCGTAAATGTGCAGAAGTGTGCCAATACCATGCGATAGCTGTTCTCAAGAAGGCTCTGGTGTTTCCAGAGCTTTGCCACGGGTGCGGCGGCTGTACCCTTGTTTGCCCGACCGGCGCCATTCGGGAGCAGGAGCGCCAGATCGGAGTGGTCGAAACAGGATCTGCTGATGGAGTTGCGTTTGTGCAGGGGCGTCTTAATGTTGGCGAACCTATGTCGCCGCCCTTGATTCATGCTGTAAAGAAAAAGGCGCTGAACTATGGGGTATCACTGATGGACGCTCCGCCCGGGACATCCTGTCCTGTGGTGGCCACGGTTCGGGATGCCGATTATGTCCTGCTGGTAACAGAGCCGACCCCGTTCGGGCTGAACGATTTAAAACTGGCCGTGGAGATGATTCGACAGCTTGGCTTGAAGCATGGCGTTGTGATCAACCGTGCAGACAGCGGAGATCAACGTGTGCGTGATTATTGCGATTCGGCCAAGGTCCCGATTCTGCTGGAGATCCCGGACGATCGTCGTGTGGCTGAATCATATTCGAGAGGGTTGCTCAGGTTACAAGTCTTTCCGGAATGGCGCGCGATGTTTATTGAATTATGGAACCTCATAGAGGGGGAAACATGACTGATCCTTTAACACCTTACGGCAATAAGCCCATGGTGACTCCGATTGTCAATGCTGTAAATTATGAATACCGCGATTTTGAAGTCCTGCGTAAGATAACGGACGGAGAGATAGACGGTTACACATATCACCGGGATGACAATCCAACAGTGCGGGCGGTTGAGAAGAAGATTGCCGCGCTGGAGGGAGCGGAGGATTGCATCATCTGCACATCGGGCATGGCCGCTTGCACATTAGTGTACCTCACCTACCTGAAAGCGGGTGATAATCTCATTCTGTTTCATGACATATATGGAGCGCATTACAAAGTATCTTTGATTCTTGAGCGGTTAGGTGTGGAAATTACATGGCTTAATGCCAATGATGGTTCCAATCTTAAGAAGCACATCAAAACCAATACCACTATGATTTTTCTGGAGACTCCAACAAATCCGCTTTGCAAAATCATTGATATTGCCGCCGTACGTAGGGTGTCAGACAAAGTTGGAGCACGTTTGGTAGTTGATAATACATTTGCCACCCCTTTTCATCAGAATCCTCTGCAATTAGGCGCTCATATGGTGGTGCATAGTGCAACCAAAGCCTTGGGCGGACACAACGATCTCATGGCTGGCGCAATCGCAGGCGCAAAGGATGATTACGATAAACTATGGTTCACTCGACAGGCCATAGGAGCTACACTGGATGCATATTCTGCTTCATTGCTGGAGCGTGGGCTGAAGACATTCGCTTTGCGTGCTGGAAGAATGGCGGCAAATGCACAGATCGTAGCCGAATATCTCAAAGGGTGTTCGTGCGTCAGTCGGCTTTCTTATCCCGGTTTGACAGATGATTCGGGCCATTCTGTGGCACTGCAACAGATGCATGAAGGTTTTGGCGGCATGATAGCATTCGATGTCGGCACGACACAGGAAGATGCCAAGCGTTTTATAGCCGCCCTAAAGGTGATATTCCATGCCGTAAGTCTTGGTTCAACCGAAAGTTTGATTTGCATCCCCTTCCTGACGACGATGCTTTATCTTCCGCCGGAGCGACGAACCACCTTTGGCGTCAAACCAAATACGGTGCGACTTTCGGTAGGAATCGAACCTGTGGAGCTGATTGTTAATGACATAAATCAAGCATTAAAAGCCGTGTAACGGCAGAAAAGAACATCATATGAGAAAAACAAACATTTTAATTATTGGAGGCAGCGCGGCAGGGGCTACTGCTGCAGTCACGGCACGGCGTCATTATCCGGAAAAAGAAGTTCTTTTGGTCCGGCAGGAAAAACAGGTGCCAATTCCATGCGGAATACCGTATGTTTTCGGGACACTCGGTAGTGCGGCCAAGAACATTATCCCCGACGCAATGCTTGAGAAGGAAGGAGTAAAGATTGCAATTGAAACAGTCAAAGCGCTGGATCTACAGAAGCAAACAGTTCAGACCTTCGGCGACGAGATAGAATATGAAAGACTTATCCTTGCGACCGGTTCCCTGCCAGGGCATCTTCCTGTTCCCGGATTTGATAAGGACGGCGCATTCCCGATTTTGAAGGATATCCCTCATCTTGAAGCACTGCAGAAAAGACTCCAGACTGCCAAGCATGTTGTTGTCATAGGCGGTGGGTTCATCGGGATTGAGTTTGCAGACGAGATCCAGAAACTTGGAGGAAAGACGCTTACAATACTTGAGCTCGCGCCTCATTGCTTAAGCTTGGCATATGACGAGGAATTCTGTGTGGAGATGGAAGCCGCGGTTCAATCGAGAGGCATCAATATACGAACCAATACTAGGGTTGCCGAAATACAGGGAAATGGCAAGGTCGAATCAGTTCGATTATCGGATGGCACATCAATCCCTGCGGAAGTGGTCATTTTTGGCGTTGGTGCTGTGCCCAATGTTGAGATTGCCAGGGCTGCACATCTCAAAATAGGGCCAACCGGTGCAGTTGCCGTTGACCGCGCCATGAGAACGTCTCAGGAAAACGTCTTTGCCTGCGGGGATTGCGCGGAGAAGGTTTCGTTCTTTGGCGGACGCCCCAGTCCCTTGCGGCTGGCGTCCATTGCAACTTTAGAGGCGCGAATTGCCGGCGCAAATCTCTTCAGCATCCGACGGGAACATAACGGCACTGTGGGAGTGTGGTCCACGGCAGTCGGAAGCCTGGCCATGGCGACAGCCGGATTGACGGAAACAGTGGCAAAGCAAAGCGGATACGATTGTATCGCCGTTGTTGTTGAGGGACCGAACAGGCATCCCGGCGGCATGCCTGGCGGCGCACCCACCAAGCTGAAGCTTGTCTTCGAGAAAAACACCGGAGTGCTGCTGGGCGGACAGGTGCGGGGTAATGAGTCGGCTGGAGAAATGATCAACATCGTATCCGCCTGCATTCAGAAGAAGATGCTGGCCGAGGATATTGCCACATTCCAGATGGGCACTCATCCGGCACTGACGGCATCGCCAATTGCATACCATCTTGTAAATGCGGCGGAGATTGCCATCGCCCGTATTCGTGCAGAAAAGCAATCTGATGGCATGGAGCAAAAGTAATGATGTTCAGGCATATGCTGAAAAGTAAAATTCATAGGGGCATGATAACTGCCATTCATCTCAATTATGAGGGTAGTATTGCCTGTGATGAAGTGCTGTTGCGTCAAGCTGACATAATGCCGGGAGAAAAAGTTCTAGTATGCAATCTGAACAACGGAGCACGGTTTGAAACGTATGCGATCATTGGCAAAGAACGGGAAATCAGTCTGCGCGGGGCCGCTGCCAGACTGGGACAGATCGGAGACAAGGTCATTATCATGGCATTTGGCTTGATGGACGAGGAGGCAGCCCGGCGGCAGTTGCCGGCAATCGTCTTTGTAGATGAGACCAATTGCCCTCAAAAGGCAGAATGTTAACATGCTGATACATGATATAAATGCACAATATGAATGATAATTTCAAATACGTCTTTGGGCCCGTGCCATCACGGCGACTTGGGCGTTCGCTTGGGGTGGACCTTGTGCCGTTCAAGACCTGCACATACGACTGCGTTTACTGCCAACTTGGCAGGACAACGAACAAGACTGTCGAACGTCGCGAATACGTTCCGATGGATACCGTGCTGGCCGAAGTGCGCCGCAAACTGACCCAATGTAAACCGGATTACATCACCTTGTCAGGGTCGGGCGAGCCGACGCTGTATTCTCGACTTGGCGAAATCATTCTCGGCATCAAGAAAGAAACAAATATCCCTGTCGCCGTCTTGACCAACGGTTCGTTGTTGTGGGATCAAGAAGTGCAGAACGCGCTTTTGTCGGCTGATATCGTAATACCTTCTCTGGATGGTGCATCCGATTTGACATTTCAAAATATCAACCGGCCAGACTTTTCCATTACCTTCGATCAGATGATTGCAGGGCTTGTAGATTTCAGGACACGGTACAACGGCGCGTTGTGGCTGGAAGTCTTTCTGCTCGGTGGCGTGACGGCTATAGATGGCGAGGTGACCGAAATTGCGAAGATCGTGCGGCGTATACAGCCCGACAAGATCCAATTGAATACCGTAACGCGTCCCCCGGCTGAAAGTTTCGCATTTTCTGTTCCCGTAGAACGAATGAAACACTTTTGCCGGGCTTTCGACGGGAAGGCGGAGGTAATTGCGGACTATCAGGCCCCTGCGGTCGAAGTCGGCGCTGAGCCGGCCGCCAGCGATGTGTTGGCCCTTTTGGATCGCCGGCCGTGCACCGTAAAAGACATCGCCGATGGCCTCGGGCTTCATCCAACACAGGTCGCCAAAGTTCTGGAACATCTGATCGAGCTCGGCAAGCTTGTTGAACAAAGAGTTGATGGTCGGGTTTATTTCAAAACACAAGAGTGAAAAGCTGAAAGGAGTGCATATGGCAAACGGCGCGGAGATTCTATCCAATGCTTGGGATAATCGAGAGGGGCCGGCGGTACTGGCTACGGTTGATGCGGAAAAAAAGCCCAACGTGATTTACGTCGGTGAAATTCAGTACGATGCAAAGGAAGGTTTCATTGTAGCGGACAACTATTTCTGTAAGACACGGGCAAATATCAAGAACGGCACGAGCGGCTCGATACTATTTATTACAAAGGACAGCAAGTCTTTTCAGGTGAAAGGAAGCCTGAAGTATCACACGGATGGTCCGATCTTTAAGGAAATGAAGGCATGGCATAACCCGAAACATCCGGGCGTAGCAGCAGTTGTTCTTAAGATAGAAGACGTTTTCTGCGGTGCTGAAAGGATGTGTTAGATGAAAGGAAAGACATTTTAATGAATACGGCCATGGACTGCATTCCGTGCTTCGTTCGCCAGGCGGCCGAGGCTGTCAGCATGTGTATCGCAGACGAGTCTCGCAGAACCGAAATCATGCGTTGCATTCTGTCGGATATTGCTCAATCCGACTGGAATGCGTCACCTGCGGCTGTGGCACGGGGTATTCAGCGCAGAATTCACCTTGAGACCGGACATCCAGACCCGTATCGTTCCTTCAAGCAGAGCATGAATCGTTTAGCGCTTGAAATGCTTCCGGCTTTTCACCAGGAGGCGCGACTTGATGAGGATCCGCAGATGGCGATCGTCCGCATGGCTTTGGCCGGAAATCTCATTGACGCCGGGGCGAAAACCGGACTTTCCGAAATGGAAGCGCGCCGCGCCCTTTGTCGTGCATGTCGAGCCCGGATCAACGGCTCGGCAAAAACTCTTTTCAAAGCGGCAGAACAGGCGCGACAAATCTTATTCCTGGCTGACAATGCCGGAGAAATCGTCTTTGATCGAGTGCTTATTGAGGCATTGCCTGTGGATAAGATCACTGTTGGCGTCCGTGGTTCTCCCGTTCTCAACGACGCAACCATGGAGGATGCCGAGGTCGCCGGATTACCGGACATCGTAAAGGTGATTCCCAATGGTTCCGATGCACCCGGCACTATTATCGAAGACTGCTCGAACGAGTTTCGCCGGGTTTTTGAGACAAGCGACTTGATCATTGCCAAAGGTCAGGGCAACTACGAAAGCCTAAACGCCTCTTCCAAGCATATTTTCTTTCTCCTGCTGGTCAAATGCCACCGCGTCGCCGCTGATATTGAAGCACCTGTGGGGGAGATGATTGTCTGCGAGCGTAACGGAATACCTGTTGGCGAGGAGGATGCGGCAACAATGCAGAAGTTGGTGAACAAGTGAAAACAGCCATGAAAAAATTTACCTTTCGAAAACCGGTAATCACTGACGTTACTGCGATTGTCGCGCTGATCAATCACTTTGCCGAAAAGCGTGTCATGTTACCGCGCGCTGTGGTAGATGTGCTGGAACGCGTCCGGGATTTCACGATTTGCGAGATGAAGGGCCGCATAATCGGATGCGTGGCATTGCATGTCTTATGGGAAGACACCGGGGAAATCCGAAGTCTAGCTGTCATTGAAAGCGCACAGAAGAAGGGTATCGGACGCGGCCTTGTGGATTCTTGTCTCCGGGATGCGTCTATGCTTGGTATTCCTCGTGTACTCGCACTCACATACGAGCCAGAGTTTTTTATGAGATTTGGCTTTCAGGTATGCCCTAAAGAGACGCTACCTCGAAAAATCTGGAAAGACTGCATCTATTGTCCTTTTTTTCCAAAGTGTGATGAGACAGCCATGGTTCTTCATCTTGAGGCTACACCGGAAAAATCGTCTTTAATCATTCAGCATTCAAGGAGACACAGTTCACCGGCGCGGAAGAAGGGGCATTTGCCGAATAGGACGAGGATAACGAACGATGAATAAAGACAGGCATGAGAAACATTGTCGGATAACGGTCCAGCCTCAAGGAAGGGTTCTCTCCGTTTTGCTTGGAACCACCGTGATCGAGGCGGTTGCAAGTATCGGCATCACCATCGATACGCCCTGCGGCGGTGGCGGTACCTGCGGGAAATGTCGAGTGCAGATCGTGAACGGGGCATGCCGTGCTTCCGCATCGGATCAGAAGATATTCAGCGCCGAGGAGATTCGAGACGGCTGGCGTTTGGCATGCCAGACTCATGTACAAGACGATCTCACGATTCATATTCCTGCCGGTTCCCTGTTCGCCGACCGGCATCAAATCCTTACAAACTCCGAGACCGGGGAGGAGATAGAGGTTGTGCCCGCCGTCCGGAAGCTTTTCGTGGAGATGCCTTTTCCATCCCTAAATGATGAGACTCCGGACCTGTTGCGTCTCGAACAGGCGGTGGGTTCCTTTAAAATGGACATTGACCTTTTACGCAAGTTGCCCGCCATGCTTCGAGCGTATGGATTCAAGGGCACGGCGGTTTTATCAGACCGCTGGCTGATGGACTTCGAAGCAAGTGACACAACAGCCCACACCTATGGCGTCGCTTTCGATATCGGAACGACCACGCTCGTCGGGGCATTGCTTGATCTGAACACAGGGGAAGAGAAGGCGCTGACTTCACGGATGAATCCACAAATCCGATTTGGGGACGATGTGTTGTCCCGCATCCGCCACTCCGCTTCATGCCCGGACTGCCTGAAGGATGTGCAAGGCGCCTTACTCCAGGAACTGGCGACAATGATCGAAACTCTGTGTCGAGATGCATCAGTCCAACGCCACCACATTTATGAAGTTGCCCTTGCCGGCAACACCACCATGCAACAGATTCTTTGCGGGATTGACTCCCGTTTTCTGGGCGAGGTGCCGTTCGTGCCTTCTCATGGGCGAGGACTCCTGCTTCCAGCCCGTGACCTTGGCATTCCAATTGCGCATTGCGGAATGGCATATGTCTTTCCTGTTGTGGGTGGATTTATTGGCGGAGATACGACGGCAGGAATGTTGGCTGCACGGATCCTGGAACGCGAGGCGCCTGTTCTACTGGTGGACATTGGAACCAATGGAGAGATAGTGCTGGCCCACAATGGACGGCTCTGGAGCGCATCCACAGCGGCCGGTCCGGCATTTGAAGGGGCACGGATTACATGCGGGATGAGAGCCACTCGCGGTGCCATCGAAAAAGTCGTACTGGATGGCGACGTTCATCTGGGAACCATAGGCAATACTCCACCCGGCGGCATTTGCGGTAGCGGATTGATTGATCTGATGGCTGAGTTGCTAAACCATGGTATCGTAACACCGGAAGGACAACTCCTCTCGCCAAGTGAACTGCCAAGCTCACTTTCCAATGCACTGGCCCGGCGTGTACGAGTGAGCGATGAAGGCACGCCGGAGTTTCTTGTGGCTAGCCGCAGTCGGGGGCAAGCTGAAGAACCGGTCGTGTTGACTCAAAGGGACGTTCGCGAGGTCCAACTGGGTTCCGGGGCCATTCGCGCCGGTATTTCCATTCTGCTCAAGCAGGCTGGAATCGAGGCAAGTGATTTGCAATCGGTATTGCTGGCAGGAGGCTTCGGTAATTTCATTCGCCGCAATCATGCACAACGCATTGGACTATTACCAGAAGGGATTAACCATGAGCGGATTGTGTATATCGGCAATGCTTCGCTGAGCGGAGCAAAATGGGCATTGCTTAGCACTGAAGCGCGTAAACGCGTTGAGGCGCTTGCTCGTCAGACTAAGCATATTGATCTGTCTCGTGATCCGGATTTCCTGGCAATATTTGCCGAAGCCATGTTGTTTCCAACGCACAAAAAGAGAAATGAAAAAACATAGTTATTAATAAGGAGGTATTATAATGGTTCCATCAAAAGTATTCCTTACGAACGGTGTAGGCAGGCACAAGGAAAAACTGGCCAGTTTTGAGCTTGCTTTGCGGGATGCAGGCATTGCGCAATGTAACCTCGTATCTGTGAGTAGCATTCTCCCTCCATACTGCAAAATAGTATCAAGAAAAAAAGGACTGCAAATGATTTCTCCCGGTTCCATAACTTTCGCAGTCCTTGCGCGCTGTGACACAAATGAGCCGAATCGGCAGATTGTGGCGTCCATAGGCTTGGCACAACCATCGAGACGCGACAAATATGGTTATCTTTCCGAGCATCACGGCTATGGCCAGACTGATGAATTGGCAGGCGAATACGCTGAAGATCTGGCCGCAACCATGCTTGCTACCACACTTGGTATAGACTTTGAGTCCGACAAGGACTGGGATGAAAGAAGGAATGTCTTTCATATGAGCGGTCAGTTTGTCAGAACATCGAATGCGACCCAGTCAGCTATTGGAAACAAAGCGGGATTTTGGACAACAGTCATCGCTGCTGCTATTTTTGTTGATATAGAGCAGTAATTATATATGTAACACGGCGCAAATATAATGCTGCAGAAACGAAGTGTATTTTACAGGATGATTTTTTGAGGCAAAGTCAATTTGTCCAGCATGATGCATGAGGAGGATATATATGCGGCCAATGAAAGAGATAGTCGTAATTAGCGGAAAAGGAGGAACAGGCAAAACGAGCATAGTGGCATCCTTTGCGGCTCTGGCTGGAAATGCCGTGCTTGCCGACTGCGACGTGGATGCCGCCGATCTTCATTTGGTGCTGACACCCGTGATTAAACGACGAGAGGAATTTTATTCCGGGCACGAGGCAATTATCCGGCAGGCAGACTGCATAGGATGCGGCGCTTGCCTGGCACGTTGTCGTTTTGGGGCTGTTATGCGTATCAACGGTGCAGAAGTCATTGACTCCCGCACCACGTACAAGGATAATGCTGATGCATGCATCCAATCCTGTAAGGCTAAGATTAATGACGTGATTCAGGTAATTCGAAAAACCTGTATTCAACAAAATGAACATACTTTCTTTATAGATCCGACTGCCTGCGAAGGGTGTGGCGTGTGTGTGTGGACGTGTCCTGTGAAGGCCATAGATTTTCCCGGACGGCTCTGTGGTGAATGGTATGTATCTGATACGCGACATGGCCCGATGGTTCATGCCAGACTGAATCCCGGTGGTGAAAACTCAGGAAAGCTGGTCAGTAAAGTCCGGGAAACGGCCCGGCAGATTGCAACTGAACAGAAACGCGACCTCGTCCTGATTGATGGCCCGCCCGGTGTCGGTTGCGCGGTAATTGCTTCAGTCACCGGAGCATCGCTCGTGCTTGTGGTCACGGAACCAACGCTCTCCGGCGCCCATGATCTTGCGCGTGTTCTGGAACTTACACGGCATTTCGGGATTTCGACGGCGATTTGTGTGAACAAGTGGAACTTAAATCCTGATATGGCAGATCGAATTGAGGCTGAAGCTGGTAAAAAAGGCGTTCGTCCTGTGGGACGGGTTCGTTACGACAAATCAGTTACCGCCGCGCAAATACAGAACAAATCAATAGTAGAGCTTGCCGATGCACCAGCCGGGAAAGATGTCCTGGCAGTATGGGAGGCTATATGCGAATAAGACGCGAAGTAATGCCATTTATTTTAGCTCTATTGATTGGTTGTGGTTTACTGGCTTTCTTTCTTCATAAATGGAATTTGTTCTCCGGCCTGGCTTTGGGTGGAGTCATTTATTTTCTTTATTTTTTCAGGGATCCGGACAGGAGTATTCCGGTAGATAGAAATGCTGTCGTTGCGGGGGCGGACGGAAAGGTGTCGTCCATCCGGACGGTACGTAAAGATAAATATTTGAATACATTTTGCGTTCGAATCAGCATATTTCTCAGTCTTTTCGACGTTCATGTGAACAGAGCGCCAATCGCCGGGAAGTCCACGTTCCTGGGATACTTTCCGGGTAAACGTCTTTTTACCTTCCAGGAGAAATCTTCCGAGGTGAATCAGCACAACAAGATTCTTATTACCGGTGACCATACGCGGTGCCTGGTTTGCCAGATTGTCGGTCCGGTCTGTCGGCGGGTTGTTTATTGGCCGGCACACGACAAAGCGGTTGATGTAGCCATGGGGGAACGTATCGGGATGATGAAATTCGGCTCGCGGCTTGACATGTATCTGCCAGCCGGTGAAGTCGACGTACTGGTAAAGCCGGGCGACACGGTTTTGGCAGGGGAGACTATTGTGGCGCGTTTGAGAAATAAACCTGGTGCTGAGAACATCACGAAAGAGGGAGTATAATGAATGTTGCAGTGATAGGTGCCAGCAATAAGCCAGACCGTTATAGTTACAAGGCGGTTGTTCTATTGCGTGAGAAGGGACACACGCCTTATCCTGTTCATCCAAGCCTTGCGGCAGTCGAAGAGTTGCCCGTGCATAAATCGCTTCGAAATATTCCTGCGACTATTGATACGATTTCGGTTTATCTGTCCGCCGGCAACCAGAAGGCCATTGAGGAGGATATTCTGAAGAGCGGTGCGCGTCGTGTAATTTTCAATCCAGGGGCAGAGAATCCGGAGCTGACGGACCGGCTCAAGAAGGCGGGTATCGAAGCGATGGACGCCTGCACACTGGTATTACTCAAGACAGGACAATTTTGAATATGTCACTCTCAGCCACAATAACAGTTCTCGTCGAAAACAGTGTTGCCCGTTCCAACCTTATAATGGCGGAGCATGGCCTGGCTTTATTGGTTGATACAGGGGCTAGATGTATCCTTTTCGATACTGGTCAAAGCCAGCTCCTGACAGTTAATGCGCAAAACCTTAAGATTGATCTTGATGCTGTTGACACTGTTATTTTAAGCCACGGACATTACGATCACACCGGCGGATTGTCTGGCGTTCTTGCAAATGCTGCTGGTGAAGTTGCTATCTATGTTCATCCCTTTGCCATGCTCCCAAAATATCATAAATCAGATAATGGTGTGCGAGATATCGGCATGCCATCCCACTGTCTTTCACTACTGCAGGACAAAGAATCCAAAGTGAGGATGACAACGACCCCCATAGAAATAAGCCCTGGAATCACCATTACCGGGGAAATTCCTCGTATCCATCGAGAGGAAGAGGAGCCACAGGGTTTCTTTCAGGACTTCGAGGCTTTGCGTATCGACAGGATTCAGGACGACCAGGCTCTATTTATGCAAACGCCGGCAGGAACAGTAGTTCTTCTCGGCTGCGCACATTCAGGAGTAATCAATACACTGGACTATATACGGCAGTTATCCGGCGCACAGACATTCTTTGCTGTTATTGGAGGCATGCACCTGAATTCTGCCTCTGATGAAAGGATGGCATGGACGATTGAATCGTTGCGCCGTTTTCAAATCGAGAGATTGTATCCGGCACACTGCACCGGCACAAAAGCCGTGGCCGCGCTCTGGGCGGCGTTCCCTGGACAATGTTTTCCCTGCGGGGTTGGAACGACAATAGCAGTTTAGATAAAGAAAAAGATTCGAAAGGAAATAAGATGACAGATTCGGACAAATGTGGATGTGGTGGAAAAACGAAAGAAACCGCATGCGGAGGGCACCATGGAGAAAGCCCCGATAACCTCAATGAGTTTCTTGAACAGGAAGCGCTCGAGAAGCGGCTTCAGCTAATTCGGCACAAAGTGCTGGTTATGTCCGGTAAGGGCGGCGTCGGCAAGAGCACTGTATCTGCTAATCTGGCGATTTCATTGGCTTTGGCTGGCAAGAAGGTTGGTCTGCTGGATGTGGATATTCACGGTCCAAGCATTCCTAAGATGCTGAAGCTGGATGACGCGGCTATACAGGTAAAGGACGGCGTCATCCAGCCGGCGGAGAAGGCCGGCCTGAAGGTCATGTCTATCGGCTTTTTACTTGAAAATCGCGATGATGCACTGATTTGGCGCGGGCCAATGAAGATGAGCGTTATCAAGCAGTTCCTCAAGGATGTGGATTGGGGAGAGCTGGACTATCTGATTATTGATTCTCCGCCCGGCACAGGTGATGAGCCGTTGTCCGTTTGCCAGTTGGCCGCGCCCGTGGATGGCGCGGTGGTTGTTACCACGCCGCAGGATGTTGCCACTGCCGATGTGCGCAAATCCATAAACTTTTGCCGCCAATTGAAACTGACAGTCCTGGGAGTCGTGGAAAACATGAGTGGTTTTGTATGTCCCAAGTGCGGAGAGGTTACGGACATTTTCAAAACAGGCGGTGGCGAACGGATGGCAACCGAAATGGGCGTTCCTTTCTTGGGGCGAATTCCGATTGACCCCGCGATTGGTCTGTCATGCGATGACGGAAAGCCTTTTGTTTATCATTACGCACGAACGGAAACAGCGAAGGCGTTTGAGCGGGTAATCGCACCAATTTTAGCACTGTCGGGTCAGGATAAGAAAACACAACAAATAGAAACAGACAAAAGAAAGGAAAGTATTATGAGGATAGCGATACCGATAGCCGAAGGAAAACTCTGCATGCACTTCGGGCACTGTGAACAGTTTGCCCTGGTGGATGTAGATGAGAAGACAAAGACTACAAAAGAAAAGCAAATGCTTACGCCGCCGCCCCACGAACCTGGCGTGTTGCCGAAATGGCTCCACGAACAGGGTGCAAACGTGATTATCGCAGGCGGAATGGGCAGCCGGGCGCAGAACCTGTTTGCAGAAAACGGGATCAAGGTTGTGATTGGAGCTCCCGGCGTAACACCTGAACAACTGGTGGATGCTTACATGGAGGGGACACTTCAAAGCGGGGATAATGTGTGTGACCACTGAACAGGCGCAGAAACAGATGGCTGTTTTGCGAGATGTCCACCACCCGCTCTGTATTGTCTGCGGGGAGCAGAACGACCAGGGGTTGAAGGTGTCATTTCAGGCCTGCGCAAATGGAGGAGTCGAGGCCAGGTTCTCGTGTAATGGCGCGTTTCAAGGCTATAACGGATTCGTGCATGGTGGTGTTATTGCATCACTCCTTGATGGAGCAATGACGAACTGCCTCTTTTCGCACGGTAAGGCCGCTGTGACAGGTGAGTTGACCGTTCGTTATTTGCTCCCTGCCAGGGCAAATGTCGAGGCGGTCGTTACGGCATGGATTAAGGAGTCATGGGCGCCATTACACATGATGGAGGCAGAAATGATACAGGATGGTCGAGTAGCGGCTCGGGCAACAGCCAAGTTTATGGAAAGCGATGCCGTATAGCGTCATGAAGATAAAACAAATGGTAATGACACAATACGAGAAAGCCATATCTGGAGAAATTACACCAGCAATGCTGGCTGCTGCGCGTTGTGAACACATCATTGTGGATCAGGTGCTCAAAGAGCTTGCTGAGGGGACTGCAGCTCTTCCTGCTAATCCGGCACATCTCGGATTAAAACCGGTGGTGGTTGGTCGTGTTTTTAAAACCAAGGTTAACGTTAATATTGGGCGATCCATCGGGGAATCATCAGGTGAAGAGGAGATTGCCAAAATGCAAGTGGCTCTGGCTGCCGGCACTGACTGCCTGATGGATCTCAGCGTGGGATCGAATCTTGGTGAATCGCGCCGAGCGATGATTTCTATGTGTCCTGTTCCTTTTGGCACAGTGCCAATTTACGAGGCTTTCTCGCGAGCTGGCAATAAGGTTGAGACATTGACCGAGGATATCCTGCTGGATGTAATCCGTGAACAAGCGGAGCATGGTGTAGACTTTATGACTATTCATGCCGGTCTGTTATCCTCGCACCTTCCTCTGTGTCGAACAAGATTGACGGGTATTGTCAGCCGCGGTGGCGCTCTTATTGCAAAGTGGATGATCCATCATAAGAGAGAGAACCCCTTCTTTGCCCGTTGGAATGACATTCTTGCGATTTGTCATCAACACGATGTAACAATCTCGCTTGGCGACGGGCTTCGTCCGGGTTGTCTGGCAGATGCCAGTGACCAGGCTCAGTTTGCAGAATTGGAAGAACTTGGCAAGCTGGTCGATAGTTGTCGTGCAAACGGCGTACAGGTGCTGGTTGAAGGCCCTGGCCATGTACCTCTCAATCAAATTGCGATGAACGTGGAACGCCAGCAGAGAGTGTGCAACGGCGCGCCGTTCTATGTGCTTGGGCCTGTGGTTACCGATATTGCGCCTGGATACGATCACATCACGTCCTGTATTGGCGCCACAGTAGCGGCGTACCATGGCGCATCGCTACTATGTTGCGTTACTCCATCTGAACATCTTGGCTTACCGACGGCAGAAGAGATAAAGGCAGGTGTCATAGCATACCGTATTGCCGCACATGCTGCGGATGTAGCCAAAGGCCTGCCCGGCGCGCGCAAACGCGATGATGAAATCTCTCGTGCCCGCACGGCGTTTGACTGGGAGAAACAGTTTGAACTGGCTTTGGACGGTGAGACTGCTCGCGAGCGCTATAAAAAAGGACACCACCACGAGAAAGAGGAAGATTACTGTTCAATGTGCGGCAAGGACTACTGCGCCATACGAAATACGAAAGACATGGCAACGGCCAGGTTCACGGAGGTATCGGATGCGAATTTCGCGGAAGGAAGTATCTGACAACCATTGCAATCTGATGGAACGAAATGTTGTCTATCGCCGCATGGGTTACAAGGTGGAGAAGAATATGCAATTTATTCTGTCTCATGCCTTGCCATTATCCGGTAAAATCCTTGAAATTGGCACGGGCAAGGGGCGGTTCCTAACAGGGTTGTTGTCATACGTGCCCAGGGTGACAACCATTGATGTGAATCCAGAAGAACAACGGTACGCGCGTCTGAACGTAGCATATGCGAAACCACAAGGGCGAGCCCGATTTATGATAACCGATGCCGCTGATATGCCTTGGTCAGATCACTTCTTTGACGGCATCATTTCGGTGAACGCGCTACATCATATGAAAAACATTCCCCGGGTTATAGATGAAATCCTCCGTGTCGTTAAACCAGGCGGCAAGATCGTACTGGCGGATTTTAATAAGCGCGGATTTGCGATTATGAATAAGGTTCATCGTCAAGAGAAACGAATCCATGAGCGTTTGGCTTACCGTTTCAGGGATATTGTTCGGTGGTTCACAGCGAATGGCTGGACTGCGGTTCTGCGGTCAGGTGATTGCCAGGATGTACTGATTGCCGTAAATAAGTCCTCCAATAGCAGATAGTAGCAAACAAAACGAAAGGAGCAGTGCAGTATGAGCGAAGAAAAAGCAGTAAGGATAGAGGGGTCATAAGGATAGAGGGGTCAGGCACCAAGACACTAAATGAGAAATGTTTCATGTTTGCTATGTTACAAATGCCTACACGGGAATTCAAATATATTTCCCTGCAATTTTCCTGATCAATCACCTTGTCGAGTCATTTGTCGTTTGACGGGATGCGATTTTCTTGGCTCCAAACCACATCCACTAGTCCGGATATTGCTCTCGCCGCCCATCTATTTCAGCACAGATACTTATCGAACCAGTTACATGAGTTTGGCAGAAGAAACTTTTTCGCTTCTGCTATTTAATAGGTAAATCGCCAATTAATACGGTAGGATTTATTCCCTCTTTAGTGATAACTATTTTTGCATTATCTTTTAGGGATTTTTCCACCATCTCCATTTGACGAAGCTTTTGGGCGTTACCTATAAAATACTTTTCTGCCGCTTCATTCACTAATTGTATAGCTTGTGCCTGTCCTTCGGCTTTTAAGATATTGGCCTGTTTTATACCATCTGCTTCCTTAATGGCCGCACGTCTTGCACCATCTGCTTTTGTTTCTACTGCCGTGGCGAAATCTATAGCAGCATCTTTGGCGTTCTGAGCTTGAATAATATTGTTCATGGTTTCCTGAACACTCTGTGGCGGGGTAATGTCCTTCAATTCAACTCTTACTACTCTTAATCCCCAATTTTCTATTTCTTTGTCAATATTTTCAGCAAGAAGTTTATTAAGCATAGCTCGCTGGCTATTAACTTCCGTAAACTTCATATTACCTATGATATTTCTTGCGGTAGTCTGGGCGAGCATTATTATCTGTGTTTTGTAATCTTCCACTTCGTAGTACGACTTTTTTACACTGTCTTCGTCGTCTCTTACCTTGTGATATACAACAAGCTCTACCTTGGCATTAAGGTTGTCTTTTGTGATTATTTCCTGCTGTTCAATATTCGTCATTCGTTCTGTTGTGTTTCTATATCTTGTGCTTTCAATAATTGGGATAACCCAATTAAATCCCACTTTAAGAAAACGGTTATATTTACCGAGTCTTTCTATTACACCTCTATGAGTAGGCTTGACTATTCTAATTCCCATTAAAAAAAACATCACCACTGCAATAATTGCAATTACTATCATAACTACCCCTTTTTTTATGTTCTGTTTGAGCTCTCCTACTTTGTTACCTGTAGGATAACAAAAACCATCTGCTACATATTTTACGTTTATTTCCTACACTTTTCTTATACCATAGCCCGCTCCTCCATTTAGAAATTTCCAGGTTTCGTCTTGGACAGCAGCCGAAGCTACGCTAAATTTTTATTCTATTTTTTCCGTTATATCTCTAATCTTCCCTTTACTTTAAAGCATTATTCTGACCATGTTTAAAATGCTTCCGATGTCTGCTTTTTTCTGCTGTGTATCCGGCAGGAGCCTCTCTAACAGCCAGCGGTTTCTTGCCCGGCCCCGAAACTCCAAAGCCAAGTTCTCTGGCTGCTATTTCGGCATTTTCTATAATCTTCTGCAATGCCTGTTTTCTGGGAAGATGCTTTACTTCCCGGTAAATAGAATCTTTCCATTCCCACACTTCCCTCAATGCTCTGGGGATATATTCAGTTCTCATCTTCAACCTCCAACGGAGATAACAAACGTAAAGAATGATGATACCCCATCCCGGCATTTACCGCCAGAATTTTTGCTTCTTTATTTATATTAGCCAAATGCTTGAAATTCCACAGGGATAGAGGGGGCAGGCACCAAGACACTAAATGAGAAATGTTTCATGTTTGCTATGTTACAAATGCCTGCACGGGAATTCAAATATATTCCCCCGCAATTTTCCACACCTACCCGGCATGTGAAGCCAACCACTGGCTCAGGCGCACAAATGCACGCATGATCTCAGTGTTAACGGCCAACATTTTGCGCTGGAATAAACAGCTCGATTAGAAATCGTAAATCAGGCCGACTGAAAATCCTGACGGATCCTCGCCTGCCGCCGACGGCCTTACTTTGTCGCCATGCCCGCCACCACTCATTGTAATATTGGCTGAGTCTGCATTATCAACCGCGGCGTATGCAATATAAACAAGAGCTTTGTTGTTAAGCTTGCGGTCTATACCAACCACAACCATGTCAGATCCGGAATTGGAAACATTGTCCTCACCGTCTCTGGAATAAAATTGTGTTTTCAAAACGTTGCTGCCGATCGTATACCCGATACCGGCGCCCCATGTGGAACAGTCGGAACCTTCCACTCCGTCAACATCATTCAAAATTTCATACAACGCGCTGATGCTCACATCCTTTATCTTGTAACTGCCGGCCACTCTGTATGCTTTCTCTTTTACTTCTGACGGAGAATCATTCGTGCTGTCTCCGTTTGTGTCAATAGGGGTCAACCCTTCACCATGCTCTTCATAGGCGGCGCCAACAAACAAATTGTCCTTTTTATAATTTACACCAACACTGGCGATGTTTGAATCCTCCACTTCTTCCTCGGCGGTATAAGCCGCGCAACCCATCAACCCGTTGGTGTTAGGCGTTTTGTAGACCAAAACATTCTTCAGGCGCAGATTAAAACCATAATCAGTAACACCGGCTATATTGCGCATGTCGCCTATGCGATCACCGAATAAATCCACCTGGCGGGTAAGACTTTTGCACGGCGAATCATAATAACCCGCGAGAATAGTGCCCATACGCTCATCCGACAACCCGGCATAAGTATCACGCGTGGCAAAAGTGGACCCTGTTTCATCCGCGTTAATACCACTCTCAACCTGCCAGATCACATTACGCCCCTCTTCTATTACAGACGAACCCTTCAATCCGATACGCGAGGAATTACTGGAAAGATAAAAGTCCGAATCCTTTCCATTATCAAGACTGTCAGCGGACACATGAAGTTTGCCGTAGATGTTATAATTCAGAACCAGAGGCGCTTTTTCCGCTTCAGCACCAGTGGAATTATAACCGCCGCAAACAGCCAATACGCACATCACAACAACCAGAACTCCAACGTTTCTAATCTTCATTATGCGACCGCCTTTCTTTTGTCTCACCCTGCTTTTGTCTCTACCTTTGCCTTCACAAAAAACTGCCAACGACCATAGGAAAAATCCGCGGAGCATGCAATCACAAAAAATGATCTCTTGCCGAGATTGCAATACCCTGAAAATATTGCAAAAAATCATTTACACATGTTGACATACTGCACGCAGTAATGATAGTTTTCCGGAGATGGAAACATCCTATACAAAGAGGAGGTGAAACAGATTATGGCAACAAAGAAAGCAACAAAGAAGACAGTGAAGAAGGCGGCAAAGAAGGCGACAAAGAAGAGCTGCTGCTGCTCAAGCGCAAAAAAGAAGAAGTAATTTTTAAAGAAGTTAAGCGGTAGTACCAAAAGCTTTATTGAGCTTGCAATACTGCCGCTTTTCTTTTTCAGCAATCCCCGCACAGTTTCTTAACACCAATATCCGCAAGCCCTTCTCTTATACTCAAGTCTTCACGGATGCCGAGACGGGTCAAAGCAAAATCATATTTTACCGGATCTTCCGGCACCAGCCTGCAAAAACCGGTGGTGATCTCCAGCGCCATCGCCATGCCCGGAGATTTTCTCTTTGTAAATCCCAGCGCCTTCCCGATTTTAACCATATGCGTGTCCAGCGGAACTATGAGTTTATCCCGCGGCACACCATGCCACCCGCCCGGATCAACCGCGTCTTTTCTCACCATCCACCGGAGAAAAAGATTCAGCCTCTTACACGCACTGCCGCGGGCTGAAACAGGGGCTAAATGCCCGTTTTTGCAATGAAATCCGGCCACAAACGCCTCAATAGCCGGCAGAACCGTTTTGTCGCTACTACGCATTCCTGCAAGAAAATATTCATTAAGAGAACCGTGCTCCTGAACAATCCTTCCCGCGTCCTTCAGCATGCACGCAAGTTCAGCGCCAGTGGTAAAGCGATGTTTGAAATCAGAAAAAATTTTCTTCAGCAACTTCTCCGGCGTCTTAATGATAAACTCGCGCGGCGACTTTCCCATTCGCCCAAGAACATTGTCAACGCTCTTTAAAATCTGAGCAACACGTCCATACGCCAGCGATGAAGCGACAAGCGCGACAATCTCGCGGTCACCGACGCGTGTATAGTCATAAAGGAATTGCAGAGGATCTGGAGAAACGTACTTTCTCCTGTTATACTTCCGATATAGTTTTTCCAACTGTTGTTTGCGAATCACAGGTTTAATTCTCAAGCAAGAGCGTTTTTTGTTTTACCGTTACGCTTTTTTAAAAAACCCGAACCAAGAATTACCATCAGAACAATAGCTGAAATTGTTTTTATCCATTGAGGAAGCATCCACGCTTCCATGCCGACGGCTTTTACGCCAATATCTTTGAAGAACCAGTCAAGCACCAACCCCGAACACAACGACGTTCCGGCCACAACACCAAGATACAAAAGTGCGGTCCGCCGTCCCATTACACGCCAGATAGTTGCTATCGTTGCGGCATTGGTGGCAGGTCCCGTCATAAGAAATACCAGCGCCGCGCCGGGTGTAATACCTTTCATCATCATAGCCGCCGCCACAGGAATCGAGGCGGTAGCGCACACATACAGCGGTATGCCCAGCAACATCATCACCAACATGGCCATAAAACCGGTTCCTAACAACCCGGCAAAAAAGCTGTCAGGCAACAAAACCTCAATAAAACCGGCAACAATCAGTCCAACAATCAGTGCGCCGCCAATTTCATGAGGAAGAACCACAAACCCGTGTCTCAACACTTTTATCAGCTTGGATTGGTTGGTTTTCTTCAAACAACAATCCTCTTCCCGGCAAGTTGCAGCATCGGAAATGCCTTTTAAATCCGGTGTCGAATCGTCAATCTTATCAACAATAAAGCCCCCTATTACCCCCGACACGAAGGCCGCAATCGGACGGAATACCGCGAACACGGGCCCCAGCAGACTGAAAGTCGCCATTATGCTGTCAACTCCGGTCTGAGGTGTTGACAGCAAGAATGCCACTGTCGCCCCTTTGCTTGCACCATGACGACGAAGCGATGCCGCCACAGGAATGACACTGCAAGAACACAACGGCAGAGGGACACCCAGAAGCGACGCTTTAATTACAGGCCAGATACCGCGCCCGCCAAGATGCCTTTCAACAAATTTTGGCGAAAGAAAAACCGAAAGTATGCCTGCAAGGAAAAAACCAAAAAGCAGATACGGCGCCATCTCGCTGAACATGCCCCAGAACTGATTCAATATCATGACAAGTATTTTCATGCCGTATTACACTATCTTTCCATCTTTGAGATATATAATCTGTTTCGCGCGTGAACCAAGTATTTTGTTATGAGTAGTAACAACAATTGTCAATCCATCATCATTATTAAGTTTTTCAAAAATAGCGAATATTTCCTCCGAATTTTTCGAATCAAGATTACCGGTAGGTTCATCCGCCAGCAAGAGCCTCGGATTTGCTGCCAGCGATCTGGCTATGGCAACACGCTGCCGCTCTCCGCCGGACAACTCCTTGGGCAAATGTTTGATCCGGTGCCCAAGTCCGACTTTGTTTAAAAGCTCCTTTGCCGTCTGCCGGCTGACTTTTTGTCTCGCGAATATCATGGGTAATTCAACATTTTCCACGGCTGTTAATTCGGGAACCAGCAGAAATTCCTGAAAAACAAAGCCTATATTACCGCGCCGCACCTGCGCCAATTCACGTTCGCTTGCGCTGGAAACATCTTTGCCGAGAACAGTCAGGGTTCCGCTTGATATGGAATCCAGACATCCAATAACATCAAGCAAAGTTGTTTTGCCTGATCCGGAAGGACCCATGAGCGACACAAAATCACCCTCTGCCACTTCCAGATCAATCGAATTCACAGCCGCTATTTCTTCAGCCGGCAGTTTGTATATTTTTCTAAGTTTTTCCGCTTTGATCACTGTATTTTTCATTTTTTATTACTCCGAACTGCGAATGGCTTCCACCGGCCGCATCGATGCCGCGCGAAACGCCGGGTAAATACCAGCCAGAAGACCTATCAAAACTGTTCCCACAAGCGCCACGCCGATAAGCGAGAACGATATCACTATGAGCTGACCGCTCGGCGCATAAGGTAATATCTTTTTGATTATCTTCTCCATGACATTGCCGCCCAGAACCGCCGCCGCAGATCCGATGACTCCGCCTATAACACACGTCAATGTTGTTTCCATCCATATAATTTTAAATATATCCGTTTTTGACGCGCCCAGCGCTTTCATGACTCCTATTTGCTTTGTTCTTTCGAACACCGACATTAAGATGGTGTTCATCACGCCAATTACCGCTATTATTATCGCCACGGAAGCAATTGAATTTGCCATCACTTTGGCGGAAGACATAAGATTGAGAATTGTACCCCTAACCTGCGCCATGCTCACAACCTGTATACCCGGTTCATCATACAAATCCTCTTCAAACGCCTGGATTTGATTGAGATCCTTCAGTTTAATACCTATGCCTGTAATTTTGTTATCCAAACTGAACACTGTTTGCGCCGTTTTTAAAGGCATAAAAATGATTCCGTCATCCTGCGTGCCGGTACGCTCCATAATGCCAACCACCTTCAACACCTTGCCGATCTTAGGAATGAATATCTCATCACCAACCACTCTCTGCTCCAGTTCCGCAACCTCATATCCCATGACGGCTTCGTCCGCCGTTTCCCCCGAGAACCATCCACCGGATCTGAATTTAATCCACGGTTTTAAATCCAGATAAGATTTCATAACACCCATATACATAGATATGCCGCTGCGTCCTTCTTCCTGCTCTTCGCTGTATATCGTTGCCACCAGTTGCGGCGTTATCTGTTCTATTCTCTGATCACTCACTATCTTTTCGTAAACCTTCTGATCCATATAACGGAGCCCGCCCCCGCCTTTTAACATCAAAGTTGCCGCCTCATAAGGACACCCCTTCGCGGTGACAAGAACCTGATAGCCCATCTTGTCTATATCACGACGAAGCGCCTGCTGATAACCTTTGTCAAATCCAAGCAGGCCAACCAGCACGCCCACCGCGATCGCCACACCGCCTATTGTAAGAACCGAGCGGACTTTCTTCCGCCGCAGTGTCTTTAGAGCTATTAAAAACATTTTCATTGTATCACCAAGCCGCCGCCCAATAGTTTGGCTTTATAACCTTCAACCACAATTCTACCTTCAACCACCACTTTTTTTCCCACCTTCTGAGGAATGGCAAGTCCCTGCGGCCCGATATCCACATACAGCACCGCCGGCCCCTCCGCCATCTCAAACCAGCATCCCGTAGGACACTCTGTCACTATCTTTCCCTGCACTTTCACAGTCTTGCCGCTGTAAGAGTTCATATTCCCCAGAACATCCGACAACGGAATAAATTTATCCTCAGTTATAGCCTTCCCGTACTGCTCCTGACGCGCGCATCCATACACCGCAACGAAGCCAGCCACCGCAAGCAGAAGCAATTTATTTTTTAGCATTTTCATTCTCTTGTCCTTGCTTGAAATATTCTTTGTAACACTTGCCGTCCATCTTGAACTCATCCAGCAAAATCAGGTTTTTCATAACACCCCTCAGGGTGGCCTGAAAATCACCGGCGTTCTTTTCACTGGGATCACTTATTTTCGCGACACGGTTCTCTCCGTCCGTTTCTTTTGCAACCCCTTTATAAATATAAAAATCAACCAGAGTCAGTCCTTTGAATTTCTCCGTAAATGATTTGTCACGGAACTTTTTCGATTCCGGGGAGGAAATTTTTTGGTAATAAAAATCCCTGATAACACCTTTCAGATCAGTAGCAATAATGAGCTGCATCCCGCCGTATTTCCCCTTCTGATTTACTCCATGCACGATGCCTATTTCCTCTTTGTCGCGTAATACCGTGTAAAACGCATAATCCACATCCAGTCCCTCGTATACCGGATCAAGTTTGTCACCCAGCACCGTTTCTATCCTTTGAACAAGCTCTCCGCCACCCTTCGATCCAATATTTATAAAGTCTGTTCTGAACCCTGTAGCTTCCGGAAAAATTCTCCTTACATCCCTGTCCGGATCATCCAGAGAACAACCTGTGACACCGTAACTGATCTGTGCTGATACAGTGAGACACACTAAAGCAATGTTTAAAAGTGCTGATTTCATGACCTTTTCCCTCTTTAAGCAAGGACTGCATGCCCATGCAATCAATGTGTGCATATATCATGCCAATAGGGCCGCTATTTACCGAAATAATACATCTGCAAAAACACTTGCGTGTCTTCACCGCCATCCGGCTTCTCCCAATCGTGAAACGTCCCTACTGTCAACGTAAGCGATGATGAAAAATTATAGCTTGCAGAAAAAGCGGAGCCGGACGCGGTTTGATCCGGGTTGCCGGGATTATCCGACCAGAACCGCTCCTGTATTTTCATGGTTACCGCCTGAAAGTCAGGCACAACATAGCCCAGCTCCAGAAGCGCTCCAAGCACATTCCTGTCATCATCCCGTCCAAAAGTTAATTCCCCCAAAACGAGGAAGGGCCCTGCGTTGCATCTCAAATCACTGCCAATCCTTTTTTTGGAAACACTTCCTATAATATCCGGCTCCGGTATGGTCCGCATCTGCTCGCTCTCCAGAACTTCACCCCAAAGACCGGACAATCCCCACTGCCATGTCGCGCCCTTTGGTTTTTCTATTCGCGCTGTGGTCAAAACACTTCCATCTCTTCGCTCCAAACCCATCCCTGACCCGGTCTGAACCGCGGTCTGGCAATCAACGGCGCCAAGCCCGCCGCGCCAGCCGACACCCCAGTCTCTATTAAACCCAATATCATCATCTGCCAGTGTCTTTAACAGTGAACTGTGCGTGTTCAGCACCGGCTCAAGGCCAAACGCGGGCGCGAAATGGCCAACACGCAGATTCTTGCCCAGCCCCAATTTGTAATCAACCCACGCGTTGTGAACTTCAACAGCCCAGTCTTCATCAAGCTCGCCGGATGAATCATAGCTCAGGCGCGTCTGAAGGTCTGATGTGAGAAAATCTCCGAATTCGTTTCCGTCTTTCCTGAAATATTCAAAACCAACGGAGTTTTTCATGTCCATCCCTTTTTCCCCGACCCATCCGTCAATATCGGAATAGCCGGCAAGTAAATTGATTTCCTTGTATAAAAGGGCCTGAGAAGCGCCATGCGCCGTTGTGTACGCACAGAAAATCAGGAGAGAACAAAATGTTAACAGTTTCTTCAATCAACCCTTCTCGATCAGACAGTTGGCTCTGATTCGCCGTTCTATTTTGCGAAAAGCACCGTGGAAAGATATCTTTCACCCGAATCCGGTAATATAACGACTATATTCTTTCCGCTGAATTCGGGATCAGCCGCCAACCTCACAGCCGCGGCTACCGCCGCACCGCTTGAAATTCCGCATATAATACCTTCTTCCTTCGCCATGCGCCGCGCAAATTCCATTGCTTCTTCGTTTCCGACACGCTCAACTCTGTCTATCAGAGACAAATCCAGCACATCCGGAATGAACCCGGCCCCAATTCCCTGAATCATATGCGGACCGGGTTTCAAAGCTTCGCCCGCGAGTTTCTGGGAAATCACAGGGCTCTTTTCCGGTTCCACGGCGACTGTTATAATTTTTTTACCTTTTGTCTTTTTTATAAATCTTGAAATGCCTGTTATCGTTCCGCCGGTTCCAACGCCTGCCACGACAACATCCACTTGTCCATCAGTATCGTTCCATATTTCAGGACCTGTAGTTTTTTCGTGGATGGCTGGATTGGCCGGATTATTAAACTGTTGGGGCATAAAATAACGGCCGGGATTGTTTTGCATAAGCTCCCCGGCTTTGTCTATTGCGCCAAGCATGCCCTTTTCGCCTGCCGTCAAAACAAGTTTAGCGCCGAATACTTCCAGAATCTTCCTTCGTTCCATACTCATTGTTTCGGGCATGGTTAATGTGACACTGTATCCGCGTGCGGCGCCGACAAATGACAGCGCGATGCCGGTGTTACCGCTTGTCGGTTCAAGGATTTCCGTTCCTTTCTTTAATATACCGCGTTCCTCGGCGTCCCAAATCATTGATGCGCCTATCCGGCATTTTACAGAATAAGATGGATTTCTACCTTCGATTTTGGCCAGCACCAATGCCTTGCTACCGGCTATTTTGGTTATTTTCACCAACGGTGTACCGCCTATTGAAAGCGAATTATCATTGTAGAACTTCATTTTCTAATCTCCTTTCGTCTTTATACAGGTAAATAACGTCTTAATCTATATGCTATTTTTTTTATTTTTTTTGTTGCAATCCAAACTATGCAAATATAATATATGTATATGTTGATCATGTCAATCATGTTTTAAGGAATTTTTCAGAATGATAAAGCTCTCAACAAAGGGACGGTACGCGGCGAGGATTATGGTCTATCTCGCCAGCCAGGATGCCGGCGCCATGCCCACCCAGAAACATCGTATCGCGAAAGCAGAAAATATGTCACCAGACTATGTTGAACAGATTCTGCTTAAACTTTCTGCCGCCGGCCTTGTTAAAAGTCACCGCGGAATAAAAGGCGGATTCTCTCTCGCCCGCAATGCCAAATCCATAAGCATCGCCGATATTCTTCACGCGACAGAAGGCGCCGTGTCCATGGCCCCATGCCATGAAGAAAAATGTCCGCGCGGCCTATCATGCGTGACAAAATCCGTATGGGACAAAGCCGCCAAGGCGCTCGATGCCGTTTTCTCCGGAACCAATATCGCCGAACTGGCTGAACAGGCCAGAAAAAAACGTGACGCTGATCTATTAAGTTTTGAAATATAATAAACAATAGTAAAAGGTATAGCTAACAAAGAAAAGAAAGGTAGACAATATGAGCAACTCAATAATACATCCTGAAACGCTGGCCCTGCACGCGGGGCAAACTCCAGACCCCATCACAGGCGCGCGAGCCGTGCCTATTTATCAAACAACGAGTTATGTGTTCAAAGACACAGATCACGCGGCAAATCTTTTTGCCCTGAAAGAGTTCGGCAATATCTACACGCGCCTAATGAACCCGACAACGGACGTTGTTGAAAAACGCATCGCCGCTCTTGAAGGCGGCACCGGCGCGCTGTTGACATCAAGCGGCATGTCCGCCATTTTCCTCGCGATTCACAATATCGCCGGAGCCGGCGATCATATCGTAACTTCATCATCATTATACGGCGGAACTGAAACATTCTTCCGGTATACACTGCCAAGATTGGGTATTGCAGTGTCTTTCATTAATGATGCTACTCCCGAGAAAATCAAAGCCGCAATCAAAAGCAACACGAAAGCTGTTTATATTGAAACCATTGGCAATCCGAAAGGCGATGTGCTCGACATAGCCGCCATTGCAGATGTCGCTCATAAAAACGGCGTTCCTTTGATAATAGACAACACGTTCTCTCCGATACTATGCCGTCCTATCGAGCATGGCGCTGATATCGTGGTTCATTCATGCACAAAATGGATCGGCGGCCATGGTACATCCATAGGCGGTGTTATCGTGGATAGCGGAAAGTTTGACTGGTCAACCGGCCGCTTCCCGGAATTTACAACACCTGATGAAAGTTATCACGGCATCGTATACTGGGACGCCCTGAAAAATGTTCCCGGCATGGGAAATGTTGCTTACATAATAAAGGCTCGCGTGCAGGGCATGAGAAATATCGGCCCGTGCCCCAGCCCGTTCAACGCGTTCCTTTTCCTGCAGGGACTGGAAACACTGCCCCTGCGGATTCGTCAGCAGAGCGCTAACGCGCTGGAACTGGCAAAGTGGCTTGAAAGCCATAAGAAAGTGGAATGGGTCAACTATACAGGCCTGCCCAGCCATCCTTACCACAAGATAGCGCAGAAATATCTGAAAGGCGGATTCGGATCCGTACTCGGATTCGGTATCAAGGGTGGACAGGAAGCCGGCAAAAAGTTCATCAACTCGGTTAAGCTCGCCAGTCATCTGGCAAATGTGGGTGACGCGAAAACGCTCGTGCTTCATCCGGCTTCAACCAGTCATCAGCAATTGTCGGAATCCTCTCAACGCGCCGCCGGTGTGACCCCGGAATTTGTCCGGGTATCTGTCGGCCTCGAAAACATAGAGGATATTAAGATGGACTTTGAACAGGCATTAAATCAGTCGTAGCATGATCACGGCACCCTCTAGAAAAAAAATAGCGGTCGCCATGAGTGGCGGAACCGACAGCTCTGTCGCCGCCGCCATTCTGGTTAAACAGGGAATGCACGTCATAGGTCTCACCGCGCACATGTGGAAAGACGGATCACGCTGCTGCTCTCTGGAAGATGTTGAAAACGCCCGCAAAATGGCATGGGCACTCGGAATCGAACACTATGTGCTGAACGCGGAGGAATTATTCAACACGCATATAGTCAACCCTTTCATAGAACAGTATCTTCGGGGAAGAACGCCTTCGCCTTGCGTCATCTGTAATGAGAAAATAAAATTCGGATTTCTCCTGACAAGAGCCGTTCAGTTTGACTGCGACGCGCTTGCCACCGGACATTACGCCAGAATAGAAGAAAAAAACGGACAGTTCCATCTCATGAAAGCCAGGGACGTCGCGAAGGATCAATCCTATTTCCTGCACCGTCTTTCACAGCGCCAGTTGGCTAAAATCATATTTCCGCTTGCTGATATGATCAAGAAGCAGGATGTTCTGCCGTACGCGCAGGAAAATTCCCTGCCAATAACATCACGTCCGGAAAGTCAGGATCTCTGCTTTGTGCCGGACGGAGAATATGGCCGGTTTGTTGAACAACGCGCGCCGCAGGCCTGCAAAACCGGATCCATTGTTGACACCGCCGGCAAGCAAATAGGCACTCATGAGGGGATCCATACGTACACCATCGGCCAGAGACGCGGGCTTGGTGTTTCTTCCGCGGATCCTTTATATGTCACACATCTTAACCCCGACAGCAACACAGTGGAAGTGGGGCCCCGTGAAAAAACAATGGGCCAAACATGTTTTCTCCGCGATGTTCACTGGATAGCCGGCCATCCGCCATCAGAACAAAAAAGCTATGGCGTCCGTATTCGCTACAAACATGATGCCGCTCCGGCTCATATAGAAAATATGGGCGATAATCAGGTGCGCGTGGATTTCCATTCACCTCAATTCGCGATTACGCCCGGTCAAGCCGGGGTAATCTATGACGATAACGAAGTGCTGGGTGGCGGCTGGATTGATGTGTAATCAAACGAGGAAAAATCAAATGAAAATTCAGGTTAACGGGAAACCTCACGAATTCCGCGACAACGGATCGCTCGCCGATTTATTAAAAGAATTTTCGGCGAATATTGAACATGTTGCTGTAATGATCAACGATAAAATCGTTAAGCGTTCCGGGGCAGACAAGACAATTCTGAAGGACGGCGACCGGGTGGAAATCCTGACGCTGGTGGCCGGAGGCTAGTCC
>JBFZFB010000137.1:0-18484 GCA_041306605.1 Lentisphaerota bacterium
ACATGGCCAAGGAAGCCGAAGCAGGAATAGCAGGCTATTTCGATGGAGGCTGACACCGGCCATGTGTCATGCAGTAGCCAAAACGGCTACAGTATTTTTGAAACTGCTCTAATCCGGAGTATTGCATGAGCACGGTGCAACATCCGCCAGCAGGGCCGATCTTTCAGCGCAAAGCGCTGACTTCAAAATGAGGCATCGGATTTAGCGCCAACGTCCCATTTCAGGCGGGAGATTTTAAACCGCCCAGACGGATAGAGGGGTCAGGCACCAAGGCGCTAAAGAAGAAATGTTTCATGTTCATCATGTTACAAATGCCTGCAAAGGAATTCGAATATATTATCCCGCCTCCGGCAAACTTGTCTATCTACACATTAACAGTCAATAACCAAGGTCAGACCCTAGCCCCTTTGATGCCAGTTTTTGGATCAATGGCGGTAAAGCCCATGTTGATCAAATTCTGCGTGTGTTCACTTTGAAAAGTGAAACGTGGTTTTTTCCATTTGGAAATGGTTTGGCAAAGGGCCTCGGTTTTGCTACCGGGGGCGGCGTAGGCAACAAAGACTCGCTCAGCCATTTCGGCTATGATCAGGTTGCGTTTCAGAGCGATTTCTTCGGTAGCGCGTTTAACCTTCCCGTCAAATGGAGAGACAAGAACCATTCTTCCCTCGTCTATGGGTTGCTTGAATTCCTTTGGAATACGTTTGGGCAAACCTCTGGCAAGCACAATGCAGACCGGCACCGTTGAGCGGAGTAGAATTCGAAGGACTTCCTTTTCGACAGGAGATTGGAAACCACTTATAACCGACCTGCCTTCTGCCCGCCATTTTTGCGCCAAGTCATACGACTTGAGAATAATGTCACCCGGACAGCGAACGGAACAGAAGAAGACAGTCCAAGATGGGATAGAGGGGTCAGCCCTCAAAACACTAAATAAGAAATGTTTCATGTTCATCATGTTACAAACACCTGCACTGGAATTCAAATATATTCCCCTACTCCTGATCAATCCTTATTTATCCGCTTCGGGGCTGACTCTCCAATCTTTTATTTTCTAGTTTCTAGGTCTGACCCTGAAGGGCATTATTTTTCACCTTCCTTGCTTCCGGAATTGAAACCTGATGTTTCTTTCACTATGCATCACCCTGATCCTCTGTATCTCCGTTCAGCCCCATGCGGCACTTAATATCATAATTGATGATAAAGTCCAATCCTTCATCTGTAAATCCATAGTGCTTATATCATTTTTTTATAGGTACAGCTACTTGTAGCTACCAACCCATCACTTATTCCCGATAATAACCCCGATATTTTTTTGAATGTACGATAAAAATTCGATAAATCAAATGACGGCAATGATGGCGTTGATGGCTTGCCATCAAGACTCTGAGGATATCGAAAAGAAAAAGAACTTGCATCGTGCTTTTCAAATTGCTCAAGGCAATCCGTAACTGCTTGAAGCTGTTCTTCTGGTCCATTAGGCCAAGCCTTGCGAATAGCAGGCAACAGCTTATTCCAGAAAGGTGTGAGTTTATGGCCTCTGACTTCTTCTTTCAAATCAACCGTCCGGTGTTCAGCGTCTGCAACAATCAGATAAATCTGCTTAAGAACGAGTTCCAAATTATGCCTTGCGCAAAACGCTATCGGATACAGATAAAAATTCTGTTCGGCACGACTTCGACGGCTACGGCGAATTCTGTTAACAAGAACATCAACAGCAAATTCATAGCCCATTGCGTAGATACCCCACGAATCTGTGTCCGACAATATACCAAGAGGTTTTCCTATTAAAGTTTGTATCTGTCCAAGTTTGAAGAACTGATCTCCTTTACATGGAAGTTTATTCTTTATGTTAACTTTTTTCATTTTATCAGCCCCTTCTCTACGTTACGAAAAGCGTTATGAGCGGCTATCTTAACAGGATCAGGGACCAAAGGAAAAGTCGTGAGGATGTAGGCGAATTCCTCTTCGGTCAGGCCGTAGAGATGCGCGACCAGGCCGTCGAGTTCCGCCCGGAGTTTCGCCCGTTCGACCGGTTCGGTCGCGCCGACGGTCCTGGCTGTCGTCCGCCCGCCAAAGATTTCCTTCGCCAGATCGTCGAATTCCGGCGTCGTGCAAATCAGCCGCGCCGCCCGCTCCACAATCGGCCGGAACGCCGCGTCCTTCCCGGCCAGGCGGGGGACGGGTAGTTGGTAGATGAAGAACATGTTCAGATTTGCCGACACCATCTGTCGGATGTAGTAATCGATGCTCATGCTGTTCAACATGCCTTGCACCAGACAGACTTCGGCGTCAGAAAATGGACGGGGTGCACTTTGATCCCGATTAAGCACCAGGATCGAATTGCCGCAGAAGACGTTTCTCGGGATTGGGCCAACAATCAAAGTCCGACTGTCCGTTGGTCGCCCGATCGACCGGATTCCGAATCTGTAAGTCTGGTAGGCCAACACTTGTCCCTTGTCCGTGCCTGCACGGCCAAGTATCGCCTTCCTGCCGTCCTTCTCATTGATCCAGAAACGGAGCGTTTGATCCCATCGATGAGTGAACTGATGAATAAACTTGCCCTCGAACAGAGGGAGTCTGCCTGTTCTAGGCTCCGAGTTGAACAGGTCACTGTCATTTGTCATATCGAACTCACGGGTTAGGCGTAGGTTCCATTGGCCAGTGATGTCCATGCCCAGCAAAGGGAAAGCCAGCATCTTCTCGGCAACAGTAACGTCTAACGGAGTTCTGAACTCCATAACCGAAAGAGAATCTGGGGAAAGCCGGCGGACCAATTGCACAGATATACCAATTGCCCCCTCATGTGGAAATCGCTCCAACTCTCGGACATCATTCCTCATGAAAGCGGCGGGGAAGTGCGACGTTTCACCACCCTTGGAAAAACTCAGAACAACAGGCTTGATGCTTGGATGTACGTTCTCGAAGACGATCTTGTCACCCCGCTTGTTCTCGAAACAGAACAGACCCGTGACCCTAGTTCGGGAGAAGAGCATCTCACGGAGTTGCTTGGCTCCGATATCGGTGTAGATGCCGCTGGGTATGACGATACCGCAGTAGCCGCCGGGGCGGAGCAAGTTGAAGCACTGCTCGGTGAAGAGTTTGTAGAGGTTCGTGTCGGAACCGGCCTTCTTGCCGTCCACGATGCTGATCTGGTTCTTGTATTGCGGGGCAGAGCGGTAAAAGGCGCTGACGTGCGGATATTCGCTCTGGTATTTCAACCACGCTTCGCGGGTATCCTCGTCTTTAAGGAGCTTGGCCTGTTCCTTCTCAAAGTCCTTGATGGTCATCTTCTTCTTGCTGACCAGGTCGGAATACTCCTCGAAAAATTCCTTGGCGTTGGGTTTGAAGATTTCCCACGGCGGGTTGGTGATGATGGCGTCAAAACCACCGCGCTTGTTCATTATTTCGTCAAATTCAAAACCCCAGTGGAAGGGTTTAAGTGCTTCGATGTCCGCTATCTTCACGGAACGTCTATCCGGCTTGCCTTCGGATTTCTTCTTTTCATCCCAGATGGCCTGTTCGTATTTGATACCGAGGTGTGTAAACTCAGCAAGCAGAATGGAGTTCAGCGTCTCGTCGGCCGTTTGTTTCTGCTTCTCGATGTTATCATGCAGAACCCTCAAATCCTCCACGTAAGCACCTGCATGCCGGTAGTTATCTATCAGCCTGTTTTTCTCTTTGAGAACTTCGGCAAACTTTTGTGCGCCGCGCTGAGCAAGAAATTCACGCTCCTTCTCTTTCTTGGTCTTAGCAACAGCGGTTTCATATTCCATGCCGGCCAATTCGCCTTTTGCAACCTTGTAATGGTATTTGATCCGTCCCTGTTCTCCAGAATAAGCATTTAATGTATCGAATTTGGCAGGATCAACATGAAGAAGGCCAATCAGTGAGTTTCCCGACAGGATATTGAAGTCAATGTTCGGGAGCGGTTCGAGATCATTCACGGAGTTAGCGGCGGCGACGAGGGCGAGGAAGAGGCGCAGTTTGGCAATTTCAATGGCCTCTTCCATGACGTCCACACCGAAGAGGTTGTTCGTGATGATGCTACGCTTGATAAAGTAGGAGATGCTCTTGTGCTACTTCTGCGTCTTCTTGAGCCAGTCCTGTAACCCGCGATCATTCAAGAATTCGATCTTTCCGATGACGGCGGAATAGATATTGATGAGTGTTTTCATTGCCGACACAAGGAATGCGGCGGAACCGCAGGCCGGGTCGAGCAGGCGCAGATCAGGCAGTATGTCATGCAGAAGTCTCTTACATAGCTGCGCATCAAGATTGAGGAGCATATCGCCGACATTATCGAACTGGCGCGGCGGCACAACTCCCGGTATGCCCGCAATATTGACGCCATCCAGAACAAGCCTGTGAATGGTCCGCTCGCAAAGGTATTCTGTGATTTCCGGGCGGGTATAATATGCACCAAAAGCCTTCTGGTTGATGTATTTCTCAAAAATGTAGCCAAGAACATCCGGATTGATCTCGTTCGCCTGCCCGCCGGGTGTGTCATTTAGGTTCCAGGAATAACGCTCAAACAAAGCGTAAAGATTCTCAAACGCCTTGTCGGAGATGGATATTTTCGTCCAGCGTTCTTCAATGGAGTGCTGGAGGAATAATCCGCCGTTGAGATATTTGATCTTGCCTAGGAGTTTCTTCGCCTGTTCACTGCGTTTGTCTTCCGGCTTGGCAAAGCCCTCGAAAAAAAGCATCTTCAGAAATTTCTCGTAATACTGATCGCTTCCCTTTTTCTTCATCTCATCCAACTTGTTCTGAAGGTAGCGGGCATCCCCGTTATCAATGAAGAACTTGCGTTGCAGAAAGTAGATGAACATCAGACGATTGAGCAGGACGGAAGCGTACCAGCGCCGGTCGCGCTCGTCGTCAATGCCCTCGATAAGCTCGATGAAGGCAATGTGCTGTTCCTGGAACTCGCCGTAGAACTTCTTGGTGACCCTCTCGATATCCAGCGCTTCTTTCAGGCTGTCGGCGACTTTCACCAAAGGGACGTTGCCGTCCTCGTCAAAGTCGCTGATATCAAAGACCATCGAGTTGAGTTTGCTCAAGAAAAGGTCGCCCGGCTGACCACGGACATAGATATGATCGCGAGGCGAGGTCTTGCCGTCTCTCCTCTTGACCCAGTACCACAGGCTTTGTGTGCGGTGTTAGTCCACAAAAATGAGAATGTTTTCGTAATGCAATTCCGACACCTTCTTATGCAAGGTGGCGCGGATTTTGGCATCGGGTATCTGACCATTCTTGGAGGAAACCTCAAGAATCATCACTCCAGCCAGTTGGGCGACCTGCAAACTGGTGAACTCCGCATCTTTGACGGAAAAAGTCAGAGGATGAGACGATCGAGGATTCGACCAGCCAAGATTATCGATAAAAAGGCTTTGAAAATCGAAGTCTGAAAGGTATTTTCGGGCTTTATTTAAATCCAATGGCATTTATCTGCTCTTCCCTGTTTTGTATTGCCCCCTCTTCTCCCGAACCATTGATACTGCCTGTTCAGCCGAAATAAGCACAGCTTTGCCGTTTTGCATGACAGCCACAGGTATGCCAAGCCGGCGATTTCTTTCTATAACTTTGGCGACAGCTTGTCTCAAAGATTTTTCTGCTTTCTGCCCTTTGGATGTTGGTTTTGTCTTCTTCACGATAAAGCCTCCAATTGTTTTTTGATAAATTCAAAAACGTCTGTTTTAAAAACATGTTCATTTCTCGCAGTTTTCTCGTAAATCAGAGAAGGATATGCCGACGAATTGTCGAATATTGCGCAATAGTCGGTCAACGGTAAATAAAACTTAAAAAGGTTAACCAGCCCTTTTCCATAGCGGCGTTCGGCGACTTCTCTTGGAATGTTGTGCCCACCGCTTCGCACACGTTCGGCGATTCGCTTCAATGTCAGCTTAACCGTTGGAATCCATAAATAGTATAATCTGACTTCATATCCTCGTCTCCGCAGGCCGGCAAGAAATTTGATATACGACAAACCTGACAAGGTTGTCTCAAACGCAAAACTATTCCGGGCTTTAGCATGTTCCCGAATCTGGTTCAGAAAAATACGGCCTGCATCAACAGCGGCTGAATCAACATCCAAGGGTGAAATGCCATGTGCGATTAAATCCGCATTAACAAAAGTCCTGCAACCGGCAATGCCCGGCAGGAAGCCAACAGCAAATGTTGTCTTTCCCGCTCCATTCGGGCCGGCAATAACATAAACTGTTGGTTTGTTTCTCATTTTTCTGCCGCCAATCCCATCGAGCAAATAATGCGCGGCTCTTGACTCTGGCCTTCTTCGTGAACGATGCAGAGACGGTCCTCTTCGTAAAGAGTAGTAACCAATTCGGCTAAAGATTCGTTGTTGACGCCGCTTTTGAGTTGGCGGTTCAATGTGTCAATTGCCGCCTGGCGAAGAGGGAAACGATATATATATTCAACGGCTTTCCGCAGAACAGTCGTGTCAAACAGTTCACCTTTGATATCTTCGACATAGTTCTTCAGCCGTTCGTAGGTGCGGAAACGCGCACCTGTCGGTTTGCCAAGTTGACCACCGACAGTTCTTTCTTCTTTTACAATCAGTTTTACTCCTTTTTGAACGAGATCATGGTGATTGGCCTGCTTTTGTAAAGCGGGTGTCGCAGGCTTGCATTCTGCGGCCTGAAGAATTGCATATTGAGATTCCGTAACGCTGTTGCCTTTCTGATCAATCCACGCAAGAGCATCATTGCCCTCTGCCGTCTTTAAGTAGACAAGAACACCTTCCGGCTTGGTTTCAGACGCTTTCCATGGTCGCGTTGAATAGATCACAGGCGGTAATTCTGGAATAGTCTTTTCCAGTTCAGGGTTGGCGTCAATCGCGTTTTTCCAAATCTGGTAAGCGTAGGACGACAAATCAACTTCGTTGTCAACTTCTCCGTCAAGAACGCCTGATTTCTCATGATAGAGATTGAGAATGGTTTGTTCATCCATCTGGTCTTCAAAGAAGTTTTCATCGGCGCCTACAACCTCGGCATTTTCTTTAAGACGCTGACGAACACGGGATCGGAGTTTGATAATCTTTTCCACGCCTTCGGCGGGCAGGAAGGAATAGCAGAGAATGTTGTCGGCCTTCTGTCCGATACGGTCAACGCGCCCGGCCCGCTGAATCAAGCGGATGATCGCCCAAGGCAGATCATAGTTGCACACAATATGAGCATCCTGAAGATTTTGCCCCTCACTGAGAACATCCGTGGCAATGAGGACCCGTAGTTCTTCATCTGTTGCAATATAATCGCGTTTGTCATTACTGACAGGGCTGAACCGCCATGCAAGAAGTGTCGGATCGGAAGAATTACCGGTTGCACCAGCTACAGCTGAAATACCCCTAGCTTTAAGTTGTTCCTCCAAATATGTGGCCGTATCGGCGAATTGAGTAAAAATAAGAACTTTGTCCGTCGGATGTTGCTTCTCAAGCATCTTGGTCAAAGCGATAAGCTTGGCATCTTTAGATGGTTCCCAGCCCCCTGTACTCTTTAGTATCTTGATAAGACTCTTGGCATCACTCAGAAGATCTTTTGCAAGATCAGCATTAAAGAGGTCCGCACGAAACCATTTTAACCGGCGTTGATAGTGTTTCTGGTAGAACTCATAAACATCCTTGGCACGAGCTTGAAAGTCTTCATGCGTGCGCAGCTGGTTGTTCTCAATCTTGGCGGCATTTTCTGCTTCATCGTCGAAATCAAGCTGCGCATTGGGGTCATCGACATCATTATCTGAGAATCGCGTATCGAGCATTTCAATATTTTGAGTACCTATTGGAATGGGCAAGTTATTCTCAATGGCGTGGAGATAAACATAGTTGCGAAGAATATGTCGCTCCAGAGACTGAAGAAACACGAAGCCGCTACTTTCCAGCCTTTTAAACAAACCTGTACGACAAAATCCCATGAGTCGTTTTCCGGCACGAGATAGGTCAGCTATTTGCTTGGCTTCCTGTGGCGAAGGAGGGCTGTGTGGCGTCGGTGTAATATAATTACCAAGACCATAGCGCGGCAGATTAAGCTTGTTGATCGCTTGGACTATTTCTTCCGAATAGAGGTGACCATATTGGTTGTCTGCATCACTTTCATCTACCGCAAATCTAAGAGTCTTAGGCTGTCTGGTCGGGAAATAGGACCGAGAACCGTCCTCAAAAGTCAGGTATTTCTGTTGCTTGTCAGGGTCCCATTCAGCATAGTTCTCCTGAATAAAACTGCGGGTGCGACGAACCAGATAAAGGCGCATAAGTTCACGCCAGTCATCTGGAAATTCGCTCTTCTCAAAAGCGGCTAATGAACGAGGTGCACATTGCATTCGGCTTAACTCCATTTCACCTCGTTCCTGAATGAACTTTTCAGGCCTTATACCAATATCCTGATCTTCGGGAACAAAAAGACGAAGTTGGTTGGCAAGATCGAGATAGGTCTTGTTGTAGGGTGTGGCTGTCAGGAGAATGACTTTGCTTTCGTTTTCTTTGAGGTATTCCTGAATGACCTTATAGCGTTTGCCTTCCCGATTCCTGAGGTTGTGACTTTCATCAATAATTACAAGCCTATAACGTTTGATATACGGCAGTTCTGCTATCACTTGCGAGAGCGATAGGACACGGGCGCGAAGGCCGTAAAGGTAGCGATAGTCTTCCCACATACGGACAAGATTCTTTGGACTGATGACCAGCGTTTCAAGACCGAGGTCATCTTCGAATATTCGGGCCAAAGCAGTGGCCATAAGAGTTTTCCCCAAGCCGACCACATCGCCAATTAGAACCCCGCCACGTTTATTGAGATGATGTGCCGCGATCTTCACTGCGGCTTTTTGAAATTCAAAGAGTTTGTTGCCGAACTCTTTTGGAATACGGAACTCTGACAAACCGGCACGGGCTTCCTGTGCAAGACAATATGCAATTTTTAAATAGATATGGTAAGGCGGGACAAGGTCTTCCCGCGCCCAACTGGTTTCGATGATCTCAACAAGTTCCTTTGATATGTCTATACACCACTGGTCTTCCCAGCGGGCTTGGAACCATTTCGCTAATTTGCCGCAGGCGTCGTGATCAAGAACGTCAATGTTTAGTTCGCCCTGCTTTGAGAGACCGGCAAATGTGAGATTGCTACTTCCCATGAAGCCGACGGTTGGACTGATGGGATCAGGCCGAAACAGGAGATAGAGTTTGGCGTGAAGGGGATGTTGAAGGAATAGCTTCACAACGACTTTCTTGGCCTTTATTTGACGCGCCAAACGTTGCAAACCTTTTTCATCGTCGTTTGTGGGTGCACCAAAACAAAGCTGATTACGAAAATCTTCGGCAAGCTGTTTCTTGAGTCGCAACGCTGTGGCGTTATCCATCCGAGACACGCCTCCGGCCAGACTCAGGGCAGAACGAAGCTCGTCTTCGGGCAGAGCCTGCATGCCGATCATTAGGCGACAGCAATTACCCTCACCGCCGGACCACTTGTCAATGTAGGAATCAAGTTGTTTCCATCCGCGAAGATTGAAATATCCGACACAAAAATCCGCACGATTGCAAAGTTCGATCGTCTCCTGCAGGGCCGGCAAAAGCGTCTGTTCTATGTTGTCGAATATCCGCGGCATATAGCAATTCCTGTCTTTATTATAGCCGGAGGCGGCGTCTGCCCTTAAGAATTAAGTATCTTGCCTCAGCCTCACAGAACGAACCACCACTTCCTCTTTTTTAATTAAGACCAATATAATGCTCTAAATCTGATTTGTCACGTCATTCGACATGATAAATCACGTCATCACGTCATCCGACATGACAGGTTCGACAATTCATGGTTCTTCATCATAAAGTGGGGCAACTCATAACATCCTAAGCTATAGTAATTGTAGAAAGCAACACTAAGCGAAAGGAGTACAAGATGCCCCACGATGAGGAGATATTGGGATTGAAAAACTATAAGTCAAGGATATCCGGAGGGAAGGTCTCAGGACTGTTATTTCAGCCAGATATAATGGGCCGGTGACATGCCCCCACTGCGGGCAGAGCAGGCTGAGGAAAAAGGATAAGTTTATTCGCAAACTCAAGCATGAGACCTGGGGTCAGAGGCACTGCTACCTGCATCTGGAGGCCTTGAAGTTCCATTGTTTTCTACTTAATCGTGGACCTCGTAACCTTAACCAACGCCTTCCATAAAGCTTCCTGATCCTGAGTGTCAGACAAAACTTTACGCGCGTCAGCATCTCTGAATGTTTCCGTCAGCCCGGCAAGAAGCTTCAGATAAAACGCGCTTGCCGTCGTTGGTATTGCCAGAAAAAATATTACGCGGGTAAGTTTTTTGCCTGTTCCGCCAAAATCCACGCCTTTTTTGCTGATGCCCAACGCCAGTGTGAGCCCTCCACCCTCCACACCCCGAACGTGCGGAAAAGCCAAACCATGATCCACCGACGTGCTGAGAATTGTCTCTCGGCGAAGCGCTTCTTCCACAAGTTTTTCAGCATTATCAATAAAGCCCTCATACTCCATCTTGAACGCCAACTCTCTGATTACACCTTCCTTGTCCGTTGACTCCAGACGCGGCACCATGAGGGTGTGCGATGAAAAACGTGAAATACCCACTTTGGGCGGCTCGCTCCGCCGCTGGTTCCCCCCAACACGCCGTGGCGCAGACTCAGGATAATAAAGCATCCTGGCACAGTTGGGACAGCCATGAACGGCCTTTCCACCACGCACCGCCTGGATCTGGCTTATGGGCAGTTTCATTCCACATGCGGCGCAAATAGCGTCTGAGATAGGAACTATAACTATGTGATCTTTTTTAAGAAGTTTATCAAATAAAACGTGCACATCATTAGGCAATTTACTTCTCATGCCTTCTATCGCGGAATCTAGCTGCTGCAAATGTTCAGCCCCGCTGGCGGTAATTTTCTGCTCATCTCTTATCAAAACCAATTCCTGCAACTGGATAAGATGATTAACAACAGGATGCATTTATCCTCCTTAAAGATTTTCAAAAATCATTAACTGTCACCTGATTTAAAAGCCAAAACAAAACCAAAGTAATGATAATTATTTATTTTTTTGAGTCAAACATATAACGATAAAAAAGTGGAAAACTTTTTTATTCCAGCTATACTGTTTTGATATTTGGAATATTAGTGATAACTTCTCCATATGAAAATTCAGTAAGAAAGACACGGAGAGGTGACCGAGTGACCGACGAGAACGGGAGTTCGGGGAGTCAACGTGTCCGTTCGGCTTTTAAGCCGAACGAGATCTCGTCCCGTAAGCGGGACGGACAGCACTGGATTATGTGGTTTGTTTATATAATTTTTAGTAAGACAAGGAACAAGACTTATGTGGGCTGTGCTTCTGATGTCAATAGACGGCTAGCCAATCACAATGCAGGCCGGGTGAAGTCAACACGGTTTGGTGTTCCGTGGCATGTTGTCTATACTGAACAGTTGGAATCATATAGCTTGGCAAGAAAGAAGGAAAAATACTACAAGAGTTCAGCTGGACGACGCAAATTGCGTGTGATATTGAATCACAATACAACTTAAAGGCTCGTTGAGCCTGTATTCACACGGAGAGGTGTCAGAGTGGCCTATCGAGCACGCTTGGAAAGCGTGTGTACTTAACGGTACCGGGGGTTCGAATCCCTCCCTCTCCGCCAGTTTATTTTTCGGACAAAATAAGATTTTCATGACACAGTTATTTAAGGAACAAACAAGTCGGGGGGGATGAGAACCTCCGGAGGGGGTTTGATTACGAGGAGCGAGGGTAGCGACGAGTAACGGCCCGGCAGGGCTCCCGCAGGGACGAGGGAGTTGGGAAACTCCCGAAGCAATCCCTCCCTCTCCGCCATTCGACGCGGCCTTCGACAAGCTCAAGCCTTGCTCATGGCGGGCCAACGGTTCGACGCGGCCTTCGACAAGCTCAAGCCTTGCTCATGGCAGGCCAACGGTTCGACGCGGGTTATATTCCGGGCACATCCTTTACAGTTTATTCCGGGCACATGGTTTACACTATAGGCATATCTAACCCGGTTTTTGGGCGGCAATCCAGATCGGCTTCATGTAGCAGTGCATGCGGTTTTTAAGAACTTTGATCCTGCCAAATCCAATCGCCTTGAGATGCCGCTTTAGAACAGCGGGATTAATCCCTATCTCGTGCGTGTTGGAAAGCCGCCCAACCCTATACGACACAAAAGTATGCACAATGTTGGGCTCATTAAATATGAAGCACCATCCCCCGGGACGAATACATTCAAAAAACGCTCCAACCGCCTTCTTCCAGTCGTGCGCATGATGAAGAGCTTCATATACATAAACTGCGTCAAAAGGACCCAGATCGTGTGTCTCTTTCTGAATATATTCCATTGCCGAAGATCGGAACTGCAGATTATGAGGCAGATTTTTAGCGATAAGACTCTTTCTCCTTCGTTCTATCATCTCACCAGCGCTGGCATCCAGCGTCGTGGCAAAAACATGAAAACCTGCCGAAGAAAGAATTTCGGCTATCCACCCCGAACCACACCCGACTTCCAGCAGTTTAGACGGTGGACGGATGCCGCTATCATACAAAGAAGTCTGGATCCCGATATAATGCCCCAAGAACCTCTCGCATCCCCGGCCATACCAGAACGGTTTCTGCATGGCCATCTCGCACAATTCGTCAGACTTTTTCCCTAATGTCTGCAGTGTGTTATAGTATGCCTTCTCGGATTCAAATGTTTCCCGTTCGTTCTTGAATTCAGGCGGAAAGATACCTTGAGCATAATCGCGCAGAATCATGTAACAACCCACCCACAGCTTTTCCCATTTATTCAAAGGGTAATCCCAATTCAGCATGTTGCACTCAAGCAGTTTGCGCGCCCCAGAAAAAAGAATAGATCCCGAAATTTTTCCGGCAATTGCTCTCATATGTTTTCCGTAAATCCAGCCGGCCCCGCGCTAATTAACACGGTGCCGCCAAAGTATTCGCCACCACGTCTTACTTCAAAAACAACTCTATCACAGGAACAGTAACGTTGGGTTTCATTATAGGAAGGTTGAGGCCCAATGAACTGCATGCTCCGATTTGATTGGCTTCCCACGATCCAGCTCCAAGCTTTACCTCCGAAGCATCATTAAGCAGTTGCGCGTATTCAACTTTCTTCTGATAGGACTTTCCATCCAGCCAGAGGATTTTATGAGGCCACGCGAACACATGAACATACAGCCGCTTTTTCTCAGGATTATATGTCAGCCGGCAATGCTCCGGACATTTGAATTCCGCCGGCGCCTGTGTGCATCCATAAATACTTCTGCTATGCCTGCGCATCCATTCACCCATGCCCTTCAACCTGGTCTTCGCCCTGTCGTCAAATTCACCGCGGGCGGTAGGGCCAACGTTAAGAAGCAGATTGCCGCCTTTACTCACGCAATCAATAAGTGTCCGGACCAGTTCATCGGTATCACGCCAAGTATGTTCATCACGGTGATATCCCCATGATCCGGAAAATGTCTGACATGCTTCCCACACAACCGGCTTGCCGTCAACTTTAACCCATTCCCGGGGCTGAACCTGTTCGGGAGTTTTGATATCTCCCGACCCGGGCAGATCAAGCCTGTCATCAAGAATAATATCGGGCTGAAGCTCACGGATTAACTTTACCAGCTTCTCGCTCTGCCACGCGTCTCTGCCTTTGGCTTTATAACTGAAATCATACCAGAGGATGTCTATTTTTCCAAAATTAGTGAGGAGCTCACGCGTCTGATTATGCAAATACTCAGCATATTTCGCCTGATTGCGCTTCTTGTTCATCTGCGCCATTTTCTTGGCCGGCAGATTGCGATATGGCCCGATCTGCGAATCAATTTCGAATTGCGGATGATTCCAGTCAATGAGTGAATGATATAGACCAATCCCCATACCTCTTTTCCGGAAAGCCTCTATCATCGGCATTAATAGATCTTTACCACAGGGTGTGTTTGGCGCTTTGAACTCTGTGTATTTGCTGTCCCATAGACAGAAACCTTCATGATGTTTCGTTGTGATGACAAAGTATTTCATTCCAGCCAGTGAAGCCATTTCTGCCCATTCATCAGGATTATACAAATCCGGGTCAAAACGCCTGAAGTATTTTGAATTATAAATATCGTTTGTAATTTCTTCAGCATGCATCACCCATTCATGACGGGCCGGCTGTGAATAAAGCCCCCAGTGAATGAACATCCCGAATCTGTCATGCGTGAACCACTTTGTATCCCCATGCATCATCTTCGCCGCTTTTGCCATGATATGCTCCTTCTATTTATAAAACATTTTTCAACACTTGTCAGAAAGCACTGTGTATATAACACCAGCCACTGAAAATATTCCATAAAATTCGGATTACAGCAGGCGGCAGGCGTGTCTCTACTTCCGCTTCCATGCCATAATCATGGCTTTAAAACGGTCAAAAAGATACCGCGCATCATGAGGACCGGGACATGATTCAGGATGATATTGAACCGAAAATACCGGCAGGCTTCTGTGCCGGATACCTTCCACTGTGTTGTCGTTGAGATTAATATGCGTAACCTCAACGATGGACTTGTCCATTGATTCAGGATCAACGGCAAAATTATGATTCTGAGATGTAATCTCCACCTTCCTCGTCTCAAGATCCATTACAGGATGATTACAACCGTGATGCCCGAATTTCAATCTGTACGTGCGGCCACCCAGAGCTATCCCCAATATCTGATGGCCAAGACATATCCCCATCAACGGCACCTTGCCGACCAGCTCGCGCGCCGCATCAACAGCATAAGTAACCGCCGCCGGATCCGCCGGACCGTTTGACAGAAAAACACCATCCGGCTTCATTGCCATCACTTTTTCAGCCGGCGTTTTGGCTGGAACAACAGTCACATTCATTCCATGCAGTCGCAATCCGCGCAGGATGTTCCATTTGATTCCAAAATCATAAGCCACAATTTTAATATCAGCCGGCGGAAGCTTTTCCGCCATGCCCCATGATGTCGTAAGCCTGCCGTCCCTGTCCCATTCATATTGCTCTGTACATGAAACACGACTGGCATAATCCTGCCCGTCCAACCCGCACCATTCTCCGGCCTTTACCACACCATCCTCTTCTCTCACGCATTTACCGCTGACGCTGATGAACCCTTTCAGAGTCCCCTTCTCTCTCAACTTCACCGTCAACGCCCGCGTATCAATACCGGCCAAAGCGGGAATGTTCCACTTCTTTAAACAATCCGCCAGCGATTCGTTCGCCCGCCAGTTGCTGGGCTCATTGTATTCGTGCATAATGAATCCGTTGGCAAAAAACCGCCGGGATTCCATATCTTCTATGTTTATGCCAGTACTCCCTATTTCGGTGTAGGTCATCGTCACAAACTGCCCACTGTATGACGGATCGCTCAAAATTTCCTGATACCCTGTCATGCCTGTGTTGAACACAACTTCGCCAACCGCGTCAACAGGAGCTCCAATTGAATACCCCCTGAAAACCGTGCCGTCTTCAAGAGCAAGAAACGCTTTTTTCTCCCTGCGTTCCGCCCAATTCCATTTCACATCAACTGTCATGACACCCCCTGCTTCAAATCTTTAACCTGGCAAGATTTATCTTAGGCGCGTGCCTGTGATACTCCTGCAAACTGCATACTTCCATTCTTTTCATTTCTCTCAAACTCTCAAGACCGTTAACCGCCGCCCTGAACCCGTCAACGGTCGTTGTCAGCGGAATTCCCCGAATCACCGAGTGCGCCCTCATCTGCACTTCATCCATCATCGGACTGGCTCCGCTAGATGGAGTATTCACAATCCAGGCGACATTTTTCTCCTCCATCAAATCAATAACATTCGGACGCCCCTTGGATATCCGGAAAATAGCCTGACTTTTTATTCCGTTATCACGCAGAACCGTGCTGGTTCCCAGCGTGGCGAAAATACCAAACCCCATATCCACCAGCTTCCTTGCCAGCGGAACCATTTCCTGCTTGTCGGCGTCACGTATGCTCAAAAACACATTTCCGGCTGCCGGCAACGCGTTCCCGGCAGCCACCTGACTCTTTAAAAACGCCATGCCAACGGTCGAATCAATACCCATCACCTCTCCCGTGGATTTCATCTCCGGACTTAAAATAACATCTATTCCCGGAAATCTCACAAACGGAAATACTGCTTCTTTTACCGACTTGTGTCGCGGAATAACTTCCTCCGTGAAACCTATGTTCTTTAACTTGAAACCAGCCATGACCAGCGCGGCCAGCTTTGCCAGCGGAACTCCTATCGCCTTGCTTACAAACGGAACAGTCCTCGACGCGCGGGGATTAACCTCCAGCACATATACTTCGTCATCCTGAACAGCAAACTGCACGTTCATCAAACCGCACACTTTCAACTCTTTTGCCATCATTTGCGTATACTTGCGGATCGTGCCTTTTGTCTTTTCCGACAGCGTCGGAGCCGGTATCGTGCAGGCACTATCACCGGAATGAATGCCGGCCAGCTCAACGTGCTCCATGATCGCGCCTATGACCGATGTCTCACCGTCTGATATGCAGTCAACATCCACCTCAACCGCGTGTTCGAGATAACGGTCAATCAATACAGGCCGTTCTTCCGAAACATTCACCGCCTCGCCCATATACTTGCGAAGCATCTCAATATCATGAACAATAACCATGGCCCTGCCGCCAAGCACAAACGAAGGTCTCACCAGTACCGGATATCCGATTTTTTCCGCTACAATCTCCGCTTCCTGCAAACTGGCCGCCATTCCGCCAACCGGCTGTTTAATGTTCAGCCTGCTGACCATTTCGTTGAAAAATTTGCGGTCTTCCGCCATCTCTATACTGGCAGGACTAGTCCCGATAATATTCACCCCGTTCCGGTCCAGATCCCGCGCCAGATTCAGCGGAGTCTGCCCTCCAAACTGAACAATGGCACCCCAGCAATTCTCACGCTGATAGACACTTAACACATCCTCCAGTGTCAACGGCTCGAAATACAGCCTGTCACTCGTGTCATAGTCAGTGCTGACAGTCTCCGGATTGCTGTTAACCATGATGGTTTCAAACCCCGCTTCACGCAGAGCGAATGACGCATGAACACAGCAATAGTCAAACTCTATACCCTGCCCGATACGGTTCGGACCGCCGCCAAGAATCATTATTTTCTTCCGGTCACTCTGTTTTACTTCATCAACCAATCCGTATGTCGAATAAAAATACGGCGTGAACGCAACAAATTCTGCCGCGCACGTGTCCACCACGCCATAAACCGGCATCAATCCGGCCTTTTTCCGCGCCGCGCGTACAGCGTCCTCTTTGCAACCCGTAAGAAATGCTATCTGTTTGTCGGAATATCCGAATTCCTTCACCTGCCTGAACAGCGCCGCGTCGCCGGCCAGCTTTTCAATCGAACCGCTTTTCTTTATCTCGTCCTCATACGCGACAAGTTCCGCAAGATGCCGCAGAAACCACGGATCAATCCGCGTCAGCCCCTGAACTTTCTTCTCACTCCATCCTCTCTTGAAAGCCTCGTGTATTACAAACAACCGTTCAGATGTAGGCCTCACAAGCAGGTCTGTAACTTCCGCGTCCGTCATCGCCTCATATCGCGCATCTTTTCCATCAGCACCAAACCCGGCACGCCCTATCTCCAGCGACCTTAACGCCTTCTGAAACGACTGCTTAAAGGTCTTGCCTATGCTCATCGTCTCGCCGACTGATTTCATTTGCGTGCCAAGAGTCTTGTCTGCTTTGGCAAATTTTTCAAAAGCGAACCGCGGAATTTTGGTGACAACATAATCAATCGAAGGTTCAAAGCAGGCCGGAGTCTCTTTGGTAATATCATTCCGGATCTCGTCCAGCGTATAACCTACAGCCAGTTTCGCGGCAATTCGAGCTATGGGAAAACCGGTCGCTTTCGACGCCAGCGCGCTTGACCGCGATACCCGCGGGTTCATTTCTATGACAATCATTCGCCCGTTTTCCGGATTCAAAGCGAATTGCACATTTGACCCGCCTGTATCCACGCCTATCTCCCGCATCAGCGCCAGCGACGCGTCCCGCATTATCTGATACTCACGGTCCGTCAGCGTCTGCGCCGGCGCCACCGTAATGCTGTCACCAGTGTGTACACCCATCGGATCAAGGTTTTCTATGGAGCAGACAATGACGCAGTTGTCTTTCCTGTCGCGCATCACCTCAAGCTCATATTCCTTCCACCCTATTACCGACTGCTCAATCAACACCTCAGAGATAGGACTGTAAAAAAGACCACGCTTTACGATTTCAGCATACTCATTTTCGTTATAAGCAATTCCGCCGCCGGTACCGCCCATCGTGAAGCCGGGCCTGATAACAAGCGGAAAAGCGCCCAGCTTCTCCCTTGCTTTCATCGCTTCTTCCATCGTGTGAGCCGAAACACTTTCCGGAACATCCAGTCCGATTTTCTTCACGGCCTGCTTGAAAAGATTCCTGTCCTCCGCTTTTTCTAGATCGGAAGAGCACA
>JBFZFB010000138.1:0-24426 GCA_041306605.1 Lentisphaerota bacterium
CGTGTCGGTGTTACAGATTTATTCATGCTCTCCTTTATTGCTTGATCGTTTTATTGGAAAGCTTAATCTGTAACCCGACCTTTTATAAAGTTTTTATTAACCCCCTATGGGATGACTGTGTTTTACTTTACTCATTCTTGCCATGGTTCGAATCCATTCATCAGCCATCAGCTGGTGGCCGGCATAAGTCGGATGCACTCCATCCCATATCCAGTATTCCGCTGGCGCCCTGCGGCAGGCCGCATCGAACACCGGCTGGAAGTGAACCGTAACAGCGCTGTACTTGACAGCCAGCTCCGCAACAATTCCCTGTCGCTTCCGCATTTCAGCGTGGTGTTTTCCCCAATCATCCTTATACGCGCCGACAGCCAAAAGGAACGGTTCACACAGAATCAGTTGAACCGACGGCAACGACGCGACCGTTCTTGCCAGTAATTGGTCGTACTGCCGGTTGAATTCTTCGGCAGACACACCATGATAGTAGTCATTAATGCCGACAGCGATACTGATAACATCCGGCGCAAGAGCTATAGCATCATCCTGCCAGCGCGCGCTAAGGTCTTTCACTCCGTTGCCGCTACAGCCGCGGTTGAAAAACGTCAACCCCCGTTTGGGATAACTGGCGCCAAACAGAGCGGCAATAATAAACACATAGCCGTGACCAAGGATATGGTTTGGATCATCACTGCGCCCGCGATTGCCGTCAGTAATCGAATCGCCTTGAAACAGTATACGGCTATTGGCCTTAAACAAAGACCCGTATTTCAATGATTCCACCGCCTTAATGTTTGATCCCCTCTTTCCTGTCATCCGTTTTTCTCCGCGTTTTTTTATAAAAACGATCGCAAAAAGAGTTACAGAAACACCCGGCAATGTCACGTTTCTTTTGTTTGTCTCGTTTCTCTTTCCATATAATACTCCGGTTCAGCCGGAAAAAATTCGTTGTCCGCGCGTATCTGTTCGCGCACAACATGAAAACCCATTTTTTGATAGAGCCTGACTGCGCGCGGATTGGCTTTCTGAACCGTGAGGCTCATTACCGGAGGCCCCGCTTCTGCGGCAATCTCAAGAAGCCGCGCCATAAGCGCGGTCCCGGCTCCGGCATTTTGAAAATCGCGCTTGATGCAGATGCCGAAAAGACTTTTGCCGGATCCATCCTGCCACTGATACCAGTTGTACCCGCCGATCACACCGGCGCCGGTCACAAGCACCAAAACAACACTGTTGGGACTGAATGCCGTTCCAGTCATCGCGTGAGCAAGTTCACGGGTCAGAGGATGACAGCGATAAAAACGATAATCTTCCGGCGGAACAGATTCGTAGAAATCACCAAGCGCCTTCTCATCATCCGCCTGCAGAAGACGAATGACCGCGTGAACACCATTTTTCAAAATCACATTCGACGCTGGAAACCGGTTCTGATCTTTCTGTGTCATAACCACTTCCATCTCTTATACTGCAAGTATCAGTTACAGGAAAATATACTTCCGGCATCAATTTACAGCTTGTTTCTTGTAGAAATAAAGCCGGATTGACTTTCTTATTCCGGATATACTGGGGTTAATTCTTGCAATAGGTCAATAAGATATGCAGTATTATTTAAGTTGCTGATTCAACAAAGGGGTTATATGTGGGATTACACAGACAAAGTACTGGATCATTTTAGAAATCCGCGCAACGTAGGGTTCATTAAAGACGCGGATGGAGTTGGCGAAGTCGGCTCGCTGGCCTGCGGTGACGCTTTGAAGCTATCATTCAAGCTGGATAAAAACGGCCGTATTGCCGATGCAAAATTTCAAACATTCGGATGCGCCAGCGCGATAGCGTCTTCTTCCGCGCTTACGGAAATCATCAAAGGCATGACCATTGAGGAAGCCGCCGCGGTGACCAATCAGGATATTGCAAATTATCTCGGCGGTCTGCCTGAACAGAAAATGCATTGCTCTGTAATGGGCCGGGAAGCCCTTGAAGTGGCCATAGAAAATTACAGAACAGGAAAGACCGCCAAAAAAATACTGGCCGGAAAAGTCATTTGCACATGCTTCGGAGTCACCGAGGAGGAAATCAAGCGCGTTGTCCGTGATAACAACCTCAAGTCTGTTGAAGAAGTAACCAATTATTGCAAGGCAGGCGGCGGATGCGGTCACTGCAAACCCGACATCGAACAGATTATCGCGGAAATACAGAAAAACAAAACGGCAGAGCAGACTCCCCCGCCCCGCAAGATGACAATACTGGAGAAAATCCGCCTCATCGAAGAGACAATAGAACGGGAAATCAGGCCTGTTCTGAAAAAAGACGGCGGTGATATTGAACTCATAGACATACAGGGAGACCGCGTTCTGATTTCCTTCCGCGGCATGTGCGCAAAATGCAATGTGGCTCAATTCACAATGAAAGACGTCGTGGAGGCAAAACTGCACGAATTTGTATCAAAGGATCTTGTTGTGGAGGAATCTGAAACGTGAAAACTGTTTATCTTGATAACAATGCCACAACTCAAGTCGCGCCGGAAGTTCTGGATGCCATGCTTCCTTTTTTCAAAGATCTATGGGGAAACCCGTCCAGTATGCACCGTTTCGGCGGGCAGGTAGCAAAACACATAGCCGACGCCAGAGAAAAAGTTGCCGCCCTTATCGGGGCCGACCCGTCGGAAATTGTCTTCACGAGCTGTGGGACAGAAAGCGACAACGCGGCAATACATGGATCTGCCGGGATTAACGGGTTTAAAAAAATAATCACTTCGCGTGTTGAACATCCGGCCGTGCTGGCGCCATGCCGCATGCTCAAGGACACAGGTTACGAACTGGTTGAAATTGACGTGGATGCTTCCGGCAACTTGAAAATGGACAACTTACGGAAAGCACTGGCGGACGGGCCGGCTTTCGTCACCATGATGTGGGCAAATAATGAAACCGGTGTTCTGTTCCCGATTGACGAAATAACAGACATGGTAAAGTCCGCTGGCGGAGTAATGCACACTGACGCGGTGCAGACTGCCGGGAAAATACCCATTGATGTCCGCAAAATACCTGTTGATATGCTTACATTGTCTGGACACAAAATACACGCTCCAAAAGGCATCGGCGTGCTATATATAAGGAAAGGAACAAAGGTAAGACCCTTCATGCTCGGCGGGCATCAGGAAAACAGCAGACGCGCCGGAACAGAAAACGTCCCTTATATAATAGGTCTGGGCAAAGCCTGCGAGCTGGCCGCGGAACATTTGAAGGCCATGAACCGCGTGGCCGCGCTTCGCGATAAGCTTGAAAACGGACTTATTGCTTCGTGCTCAAACACATTTGTTAACGGTGACCGGTCAAACAGGGTGCCAAACACCACCAACATCAGTTTTCAGTTTATTGAAGGAGAAGCCATACTTTATCATCTCAGCGATCTGGGCATAGCCGCGTCTTCAGGCTCGGCATGCACGTCCGGCTCGCTTGAGCCCTCTCATGTAATACGCGCCATGGGAGTTCCATTCACGCTGGCGCACGGCTCGATACGGTTCAGCTTAAGCCGCTACACGACAGAGGAAGAAATTGATTATGTCATCAAGAATATGCCGGGAATCGTGAAAAAACTGCGGGAGTTATCACCATTTGCTTAATTGTACAGGAAGCGCAAAATGTACCAACTTGGAATAGACCTTGGTGGAACAAAAATTGAAGGAATAGTTCTTGATAAAAACGGCTCCGAACTGTTCAGGCACCGCGTATCCACGGAACAGGAAAACGGTTATGAACACATTCTTTCCAGAATAAAGGCCGTATATGACCGCTTGGTCACGCACATTGATGGCAAAAAACACACGTTCGGCATAGGCACACCCGGCGCTATTTCACTGAGAACAGGCCTGCTCAAAAACTCAAATACCGTCTGCATGAACGGCAAACCGCTTAAACACGATCTGGAAAAAATACTCGGCCGTGAAATTGCCATTCAAAATGATGCCAATTGTTTTGCCATGGCCGAAGCATTGCTGGGCGCAGGAAAAGGAAAAGATCTGGTCTTCGGAATAATAATGGGTACCGGATGCGGAGGAGGCATTGTCCACCACGGCAAAGTACTGACAGGTCTTCAAGCCATTGCCGGTGAATGGGGTCACATGTCGATTGATCCAAACGGTCCGGTATGTTACTGCGGAACACACGGCTGTGTGGAAACCTTCATCAGCGGTGGCGGCCTGCAGAGACGCTACAAAAAAGAATTCGGCATTGACCGTTCATTCAAGGACATCTACAACGACTATAAGAACGGCGAGAAAAAAACCGTGTCTTTCATGCAGGAATTTTTCAGGCATTTCGGAAGAGCCCTGGCAAATCTGATCAATATACTTGATCCCGATATCGTTGTTATCGGCGGCGGAGTATCAAATTGCGACGCGATTTACACCGAAGGCATCAAAGAAGTACGAAACCGTGTCTTCAGCGACAGCCTTGAAACACCTATAGTCAAACATCAGATCGGTGATTCCGCCGGTGTCATCGGCGCCGCACTAATAGGATGCTGACAGTATGGATCCGTCCAGCATTCACTTTGACACAGGATTCTCCCCATTCCTCACCATCTAACCTGAGAATTAAACCTGTTCAGGGCGCATAAAGATAATTTTCCCTGTCTAAAAAAATCGGCTTCATTCGGGCTTTATTTTTTATTGCGTTGTTTTCATCAACGCTATAACCTGTTTTTTATCGAATTATGAAAACAGATCCTAACATGAGAAATGCAAAATTTGAGGACGCGGGTCCCATATTTGATCTTATCAAACAATATCCGGAAGAGCTCATACCTCGTCCGTTAAGCGATATAGCTCAAAATATAGACCGGTTTCTTGTTTATGAAGTGGACAGCAACATAGTCGGGGTTGTTTCATGGCAGATATTGCCTGAAATAGGCATGCCGAGAAATCCGGCCATGGAAATAAGATCTCTGGCTGTCAGCCCGAATCACCGCAAAGCCGGTATCGGCCGGTCGCTGGTGAACGCGGTAATCGAAATCGTAAAACCTTTTCACCCTTCCCAGATTATTGCGATGACATTCTGTCCGGATTTTTTCAAAGAGTTCGGGTTTGTTGAAGTGTCCAAGCAGACCATTATGCATAAAATCTATACCGGCTGTTCGAACTGCGCCAAATATGATTCCCCTTTTACCTGCCCTGAAACAGCAATGGTGCTTGATCTCCAGGCAAAACCGAAAAGGAAAACATGAAACGAAAAAATAAAATCATATCAACGATAGTAATAATTGTTATCTTCATTCTTGTGGCCGTAAATATTTTCATCAGCTTTTACGCGCCCGGAATAATCCGGCGGTCCGTATTGCCGGCGGCCAAACAAAGTCTCGGTGTTGACGTTGCAATAGACGAAGTCAGTGTAAACGCGCTTGCCGGGTTTGTAAGATTGTCGGGAGCCCAAATAAGCAATCCGCCGGGATTTCAGGAGCCATCCGTGCTTTCCCTGGATTCATTCGAGCTTGATATCGGCGTAAGCTCCCTGTTCAAGGGTGTAGTTCAGGTATCCAAAGCGCAGGTCAAAGATCTGGTTATCACTGTCGAGCGCAACGCCGACGGCGATATTAATACATTGATAATAGGAAACAATGCGAGACAGGCCTCACGCCCGGCGATCGCCCAGACAACGCCCGCTCCGGAATCCAAGCCGGAAACGCAAAAAGAAGCAGTAAAACTTCCGCCCATCCCGTTCATTCTTAAAGATATGCGAATGAACGCCGTATTAAAGTATGTTGATCACAAAACGCCTAACGCGCCGTCCAATCTGGTATTGGAGCTTTCAATGACGGCAAATGATATAGCGACAGTTGCACTGCCTGACAACCGGTGGGGCTCATGCCTGATCACGGGCGCGATGAAGAACAACACCAACTCATGCACGGTAAACGTTAACAGCCGGATCGCCCCGATAACCAGTCCCGACAAGAACAATTTCGACATAACCGGAACCATATCGAACATCAACACACGTGAACTGGCCGAACTTGTGTCTCAAATGGAAGTTAAAAGCGATTCCATGGATATCATTCTGAACATCATCTGCCGGGACAATGTTTATCAGAATGAATCAACCATAACTTTCTGCCTGAACAATCCTCAGCTTACAGGAAGCCTTGAAGCCCGCGCAAAGACCATGAACGTTACAATGCCGGCCAAACTCGCAATACCAGTTACTCTTGGCGGAACAGTTGACAACCCTGATTTCCGGATACATGAAGCTCTGATTAACGCCGTTCTGGAACTTCTGACCAACAATTTTGATGCTACAATCAAAAGCCTGGCGCCTGAAAAAGCCAATGAACCGACCATAAAAGAAGGCATCAAAAAACTGCGGGACGCTTTCAAATCACGGGTTAACGGGCAATAATTCCCCTCTCCTGCCGGGGCGCGATCAGATAAAGCCGGGCCTTGTTTCGACAATAAGATCGTCCGGAATCTCTTCTATAAATCTGGACGGCGTGCAGTAAAAAATGCCTCCATCGCGGTTCCGCCTGACTTCAGGCGCGCACATACAGAGTTCATCTTTGGCTCTTGTTACCGCCACATAGAAAAGACGTCTTTCTTCCGATTCCGCGGCGGGAGATTCCGCCATGGAACGGGCTGACGGGAACATGCCTTCGGTGGCCCACAGTATTATTACAACCGGCCATTCCAGCCCTTTTGCCTGATGAACCGTGCTAAGTCTTACGGTGTCATTTTCGGCCTGATCGGGTGTTTCAAATTCGGAATCCACGTTGGTAATGAGCGCCACATCATCCAGAAAATCCTGAACACTGCCGCAGCGGTCAATATAAAGAGCCAGTTCTTCAATATCTTCCAGCCGTCTTTCGTGGTTCTCGTATACATTCGCGGCATGCTGGGCGTAAAAAGCGTCAACAAACAAACGGATGAATTCCCCGCCTTTTTTCTCGAACTGTTTTTCAACGTAGTCCGAAAGCAGGGGATCAACTTTGGCCCATGCCGAGCGCGCGTCAGCCGGAAGAACACCCGGTAGTTTTTTGCGCGTGGAAGCGTCGCGGATATCGAACCGTGAATCCATCTTCTGCCATATTGCCGCCGCGCGTTTGACCCCTACACCGGGCATAAGCTGGATCAATCTGGAAAAGGCCATTTCATCCTTTGAACCCTCCATGATACGCAGTATCGAGCACATGTCTTTGATATGAGCTTGTTCGAAAAATCTTATGCCGGACGTTACAACATACGGCAGGTTTTCATGAATCAATTCTATCTGCAGTTCCATGGCATGAAAATGGGCTCTGTACAAGATGGCAATATCCGAAAGCTTGTAGCCTTCCCGGCGAAACCGTCTTATCAGGCCGGTGACATACCGGGCCTGTTCCTCGCCGTCACGCATGTAGGCGACGCACGGTTTCTTGTGTTTCTCGCGCGTGGGACGAAGCACCTTGGGAAACTGGCCCGGGTTGCCGGCGATACAGGCGTTTGCCACTTGAAGTATTTCAGGGGTACTGCGGTAATTGGTTTCCAGCATGTAAACTTTGGTCTGGGGATATCTTTTGGGAAACGTGAGAATATTGGCGTAATTCGCGCCGCGCCATGAGTAAATGCATTGAAAATCATCTCCAACAACAAACAAATTGCCGTTCCCCTCCGCCAGCATATCAACCATCTGAGCCTGAATAGTGTTCGTATCCTGATATTCATCCACCAGAATATATTGAAACCGCTCCTGATACCGCTCTTTGACGGACGGATTTTCCTTGAACAGGCGCAAACAGTTGACAAGCAGATCGTCAAAGTCCATCGCGCCCAGTTCTTTTTTTCTGTCAACATACCCTTGAATGACGCGCATTATATCGCCGGCATCAACTATCAGATCCGAATTCTCGAAATGCCTGTCTACCACATCGGCCAGCGGGGTTTCTGTATTCACCGAAGAACTGAGCAGGGAAAGCAGAACTTCTCGCTTTGGAAATTCTTTCTTGTTGAATTTCAAATCTGTCAGACATTTTCCGATGATCGAGCGGGAATCATCACCGTCAAGAATGGTATAATCGTGAGAATATCCGACCATATCGGCGTGACGGCGCAGAATCCTGTTTGCCATATGATGAAAAGTGCCGCCCCATATATCACCGATATGGGTCCCCGCAAGACGTTCGGCCCGTTCAAGCATTTCACGCGCCGCGCGATTGGTGAAAGTGAGAAGAAGGATCCTTCCGGGATCAATGCCTTTTTCAATAACATACGCCACGCGATAAACAAGCGTTCTTGTTTTACCGGTACCGGCGGCGGCAAGTATAAAAAGTATTCCATTCGGCCCGGTTACAGCCGCAAATTGTTCATCGTTTAAAGAATTTCTAAAATCAATAGCACCCATGTTACCATTTCTCTTTCTGTATGATCCGGACCTGACCAGCCGGCCGGGTTGTTTAACGGAGTCCCGCCCTCAAATCGCCACTGCCCGGCGCCTACGCCTTCCTTCCGGCGGCCGGCGCAATCAGATCCTCTATGGAAAGCTTATGCAAGGAATCATCCGCGCCCTTGATGGCTTTTCTGACAATATCCTTTATACGCGAATCTATTTTATCCAATCCCAGATCTTCCGGTTTTATGCCAGAATGAACAACAACGTCTATTACTTCTTTCACTGTCAGATTACCCGGCGATCTGAGAAGGGCGAAACGCCCCTCTCCCTGTGATAATTTCGCCAAAAATCCGGCTTCTTCCAGTTCGCTCACCATATCATTAATCAGTTTCACTGGTATCTTCTGACGGCTGGCATAAGAAGACACTTCAAATCCATGCGCCGTTCCTGTCATAGACCTGCCGGCTTCAACAATTACCGACAAGGCCAGCATGATTTTCGACTGCACGTTGGCCTTCTGGGCGCCCTGCTCCATTCTGTAAGTGGCGCAATTCTGGACCGCGAACGCCACTTCAGCGCCGAAAAGAATTATCTCCCAGCTAACATAAACCCATGCCAGCACAATCGGAACAACGGCAAAACTGCCATACAGCTTGCTGTATCCTGCCACGCCCACCTGAATCGCCGCGCACGCCCACAACCAGCCTATAAACAAAAGCCCTGAAACAATTCCACCGGTGAACGCAGGCAATATCTTGACCTTCGTGTTGGGCATGAACTTTACAATCACAGTTAATGTGAGAATCGTTATCAGCACCGGAGTGGCATCACTCAGCATGGCTGAACCCAGAACCGATTTAACTCCGGCCGCCGTTGACGCGTTGAACCTGCCGACAAGTTCAACTATCGGCAATGCCGAAGCCATTGTTATAAGAAAAGGCAGAACAATCACCATGAACAGGTAATCAGTAAACTTCCGCATAAGCGACCTGCCCCTCACCACACCCCACACCCTGTTAAAGGAAAGCTCCACACGCCCCAATACGGATATGACCATGAGTACAAGAAGTATCAGCCCCACTGCGCCCAGTTCGGTGAAATTAATCTTTTCCACCCTGTGAAAACCGGCGTTTACAATCCTCTTCAACTCTTCTGCCAGCTGTTTGGAGTCAAATGTTCCATCACCCGCCGCGCTCACCGTCTGGCTTTCGCCGGAACTCTGCACATTTGCCGGAATCATCATCTCAAACCGCGCGGTAAAGTCAGAAACCAGGCCCAGCACACGCTGTTGAGCAAGCTCTGCCCCGCCGAAAACACGCGCAAGCGCGAGGGACAGCGCGAGAACCGGCACAATGGCAAGCAGTGTATTAAACGTCAGCGCCGACGCGTGCAGAGGACACTCATCATCCCTGAACCCTTTGAAGACCAGATGAATCACCCGCATGATCTTTACACAGAAACGGCGCAACGCGGACATTGATGCAAGTTCCTTCTCCCACACAATTTCCCTGACAAACATCCCCGCGTTCCGGATATTCCTCTTTGATTTATTTGTGTCCATAGATCTTCTCGTAACAGTGGACATATTCCCCGCTCTTCACCCTCTGCCACCATTTCTGATTTTCAACATACCAGTTCACGGTTTCACGCAGGGCTTCCTCAAAAGAATATTGCCGCCGCCAGCCGAGTTCCTTTTCTATCTTGGCCGAATTCATGGCGTAACGCCTGTCATGACCGGGCCTGTCTTTAACATACTTGATCAACGATTCCGGCTTGCCGAGAATCTGCAGGACAAGCTTCACAATTTCAATGTTCTGCACATCATGATTCCCGCCTATATTATAAATGCCGCCGGACACTCCTTTTCTCATAACCAGATCAATCGCCGAGCAATGATCCAAAACATATATCCAGTCGCGAACATGTTTGCCGTCTCCGTAAACCGGCAGTTCCCTGCCTTCCAGCGCGTTGGTAACCATCAGCGGAATGAGTTTTTCGGGAAACTGGTATGGACCAAAATTATTTGAACACCGTGTTACAACAACGTCCATGCCGTATGACTTGTGAGCCGCGCGAACCATGAAATCTGCGCCCGCTTTCGTGGCCGCGTAGGGATTGTTAGGCTGAATAGGAGTGTCTTCAAAAAACTGCCCCTCGTCTCCGAGACTGCCGTAAACCTCATCAGTGGATATCTGAACAAACCGTTTAACGCCATAAGCCCTGCTGGCATCAAGCATAACCTGAACTCCAAGAACATTGGTGGTAACAAAAGCCTTCGCCCCGATATGCAGGCTTCTGTCCACATGACTTTCGGCGGCAAAATTCACGACAATATCCACCTGACTGTCTTTGAGAACATTATCAACATCTTCCATTGACGCTATATCGCCCCTGATAAATTTGTAGCGCGGATTATTTTCCAGTCCGGCCAGATTTTCCAGATTTCCGGCATAAGTAAGCATGTCGAAATTGATGATTTCCACGTCAGGATATTTTCCCAGCATGTAGCGTACAAAATTGCTTCCTATAAATCCGGCACAACCCGTAACAAGAATTCTCATACCGTCTCCTTATTATTCTGCATAACGCATTTCAAATATTCATCCAAACCATTTTGCCATGAGGGCATTTTTTCGCCTGTCCACAACTCATATCTGCTCTTGTCCAAAACCGCGTACGCCGGCCGCCGGGCCGGCCTCCCGCTTTCCGCGGTTGTGATTGCTTCTATTTCGGCATCCGGCTTGACCCGCGCGGCAATGGCGCGGGCAAATTCATGCCAACTGCACTCACCAGAAGCAGACACATTAACTATGCCGTACCTGCCCGTCTTCAGCAAATGCAAAATAGCGCATGCAAGATGCCCGGTATATGTTGGCGAGGATATTTGATCGCTGACAACCCTTAGCGGACCGCTGTTTTCATTGAGTTTATTCATTATTGCTCTTATAAAATTTTTGCCATTCACGCCGAAAAGTGATTGCGTGCGCACAATTAAAGAACGTTTGCAGGCCGCCCGGACAGCCTGCTCGCCCGCCAACTTGCTTTCGCCGTATTTGTTCAGCGGATTCACCGGATCGTCCTCCCTGTACGGCACGCGGCTATTGCCGTCAAACACATAATCTGTGCTTATCTGCGCCAGCGAGATCCCGCGCGCCTCAGCCCATTCAGCCACGCGGGCGGCGCCGTAATGATTAACGGCAAACGCCGTATCCTGATTAGTCTCAGATCCATCCACATCCGTGTAGGCCGCGCAGTTGACAATCCAGTCGCAGGCGGGAAGCATTTGAAAATCACACGGTTCCACGGCAATATTCAATTCGGGCAGATCATATCCGCTGACGTCCATCCGGGCGGAATGGCACGCCTTAACGAGATCGCTTCCCAGCATGCCTTTTGCTCCCAAAACAACTATTTTCATACTGCCCTTTCCCAAAACGGCTTAACGCCTGTGGCCTGTATTTTCTTTGCCGGCCTTCTTATAACATAATGACTTGCAATCATGCCAGTTTTTCATTAGCGTTTCCCACCTGATTGACAACGAATAATTTGAATTACAAACGTAAAAAGGAGGTAAAATGTCCACTATAATTAATATTCGCGCCCGGGAAATTCTTGATTCACGCGGAAACCCAACCGTAGAAGCAGAGGTAATGATAGATTGCGGAATCATTGGGCGGGCGGCTGTTCCTTCAGGCGCGTCCACCGGCGAAAATGAAGCCATCGAATTGAGAGACGGCGACAAGAAACGTTATCTCGGAAAAGGCGTCCTGAAAGCCGTAAAGAACGTCAACACCGTGATAGCCGAAGAGCTTATAGGCAGTGACGTGCTGGATCAGGTCAGCATTGACACCATGATGATTGAATTGGATGGAACCGCCTCAAAGAAAAAACTCGGCGCCAACGCCACGCTTTCCGTGTCACTGGCTGTCGCCAAAGCCGCGGCTGAATTTTGCGGCCTGCCGCTGTTCAAATACATCGGCGGCCCCAACGCTAAAGTTCTTCCTGTCCCTATGATGAACGTTCTGAACGGCGGCGCTCATTCAGACGCGCCCGTTGACATTCAGGAATTCATGATCATGCCGAAGGGCGCGTCTTCCTTCAGTGAAGCTCTGCGCATGGGCACCGAAGTCTTCCACGCGCTGAAGGCGGTACTCAAAGGCATGGGCCTCAGCACCGCGGTCGGCGATGAAGGCGGTTTCGCGCCGGCGCTGAAGAGCAACGAACAGGCTCTTGAAGTTTTGATGAAAGCCATTGTCAACGCCGGCTACAAGCCCGGCAAGGATGTCTTTATCGCTCTCGATCCGGCCTCCAGCGAGTTCTTTGTGCCGGCATCGAAAAAATACGTTTTCAAGAAGAGCGACAAATCACAGAGATCAGCGGCTGAAATGGCCGATTTCTATGCCGGCTGGGTTAAAAAATACCCCATCATCAGCATAGAAGACGGTCTCGCGGAAAGCGATTGGGCCGGCTGGAAACAACTCACTGAAAAACTGGGCGGTAAAATCCAGCTCGTAGGCGATGATTTGTTTGTAACCAATACAAAATTCCTGAAGAAAGGAATCGATCTGGGCGTGGCCAATTCCATTCTGATAAAACTGAACCAGATCGGAACGCTTACCGAAACATTGAACACAATCGAAATGGCAACCCGTGCCGGGTACACATCGGTTATAAGTCATCGTTCAGGTGAAACGGAAGACACCACCATAGCCGATCTGACCGTCGCTACCAACGCCGGCCAGATAAAAACAGGATCACTCTGCCGTACAGACCGCATATGCAAGTACAATCAATTACTCCGCATAGAAGATTATCTCGGCAATAACGGCGTATATGGCGGCGTAATTTAGCAAGAGCGCGATAATACGCGCTTGTAAAAAATATGAATTACTGGGTCGCAATCTACAGATTCGCGCTTGGACTGTTGATAGTTCTGGTGACGATCATAGCGATATGTATTTTCATCCCGCAAATACAGCGCGTGCGCGAACTGGACCGGAAGATAGCTGAACTTGAACAAAGCGTAAACGAAGTTGAAGCGGCAACAAAAGAACTGCAGATCAAGCAGGAACGCTTTGTTACTGATCCTGCTTTTGTGGAACGCACGGCAAAAGAATCCGGCCTGCTGAAGCCGGATGAGATAGTATTCAAATTCACCAACGAACAGGAAAACGCACAATGAATAAAAAATCATCCATCATGTTTATCGTTCAATTGCTGACTGCCGCCTGTCTGGCACTGTCAGGCGGGTGCCTCAATCTGGATCAGACTTTAACAATAAATGAAAACGGATCAGCCGTTCTGGATACAACTTACTCCCTGACAGAACAATCCATTATTCAGTCGCGGGCCATGTTTAAACTGCAGGAACAAATGGCCGCTTATTCGCCGGCGGTCACAAACAAGCAGGAAGCCGCGTCAATGACCTTGCAGGATGTTTACACCAGATTGTTTCTTGATCCCGTTGAAGACCAGATAAAAAAGAAATTTGAAGAACTTCAGCCTTACGGTCTGATCGTGGACCGCCTTAAAATTGAAACCCACAACACGCAAAGATATATAAGCATGCAGATCACAATTAAAGATCTGGCCAAATTTGCCGAAACAGATCTTTTTCGCCAGTATGGTTTTTCGCTTCTCAAAAACAGCGATGGCAACTACCGCTTCTTCAAACCCCGGAGCGTGGCGGATAATGAAACTCAATCCGTATTTTCCGAATCAGATATCAAGCTTCTCACCCCGATTCTTTCCGGGTTCCGCGTAAATTTCAAATTGGTATCACCCGGTCCGATCATAAGCGGGCCGGTATCGAAAAGCTCGCCCAACATCGCCGAATGGCTGTTTGATTATGACCGCGATCCCAACGCATTACTGGCCTTGCAGACCAAGGACATGGAAGTTATTTTCAACGGCAAAGGGCTTAATCTGCCGGAAGTTACCCTGAACAAAAAACCTTAATCCCCCCGCCGGTCAACTTACAGAGACAGGATCAAACATTCCCTATCACTTCTCCTGTCTAACGCAACGGCTTGCTGGCCTTGTCCGCGGCAGATTACTTGTTCAAAAAGAGTAGCACGCCCTGACCTGGAGCAAGCCAATCGTTCTCACCTTTCCAGGATTCGATTTGGCCTGAATGTGAGTTGACCATGTGAATCTGTCCCGGCTTTCTGAATTGAAGATGGAAGCGCGTTGATCGCCGCAGGTCTTTATTAACAACCATCACGAACGGCTGTCCATCCGGCCCCTCGAATTCACCGATCAACAGATTGCCGCCCTTGATCGTGTTTTTCAGCCATCGGCTTGTCTGAATGCCGGAACATCCCTTAGGTATATCCGGATGGTGAAACACATTGATGCTTCTGAGCTTCAGATAGATTGGCCCGAGACGATGTAGTTGCAGATTGACGTTGCGGAGCATGTGCCAAGTCGGGGTCCTGTTCCCAAACTGGTCTATGGGCGCCAGACGGTAGTTACCGATGAAAGGCGTGATGTAGGTGAAGTAGCTGATGCCACGGGCGCCGTACGCCAGGGTCGTATACAACTGGAAACGCAGTCCCCCATCTGTAGGTTCGGCATAATTAAAATGAGCATTGGCCAATACGATGTTCCAGAAGGGAATCTGGTGGCGTAATGCAGTTGTCCGGATTGCCTCCAAGTTCGAGAAATAGCATCCTCTCAGAGAACCGTCATCCATCAGCGCATAGTGATCGTAGCTGATGAACCTTGGTCGAACCGTCTGGACATACGATTTCAGGTACTGCGCATAGGTCGGAACCTGCATCTGCTGCGGGGAGGCATAGTTCGGAAACAGGTTGATGTAGAGAAGTGCGTCTGGATCGGCTTTTCTATAGGCATCTACCCACTTCTTCAAGCCGGAATAGACCCCAGCGCCTGGCTCGTCGCGCAGATAATATCCGAATACCGACTTGCGTTTCGCTACCCGCTTGACCAGTGCATTCACCCGCCGCCCGATCTCTCTATCATCCAGTTGCGCCTCGACATCGCCCACATGTGTGCTTGGATCAGAGACAATGCCTTTCAAACCCGCCTCACGGACTGCCTCAAGGGCATCCGGTTTGACAAAACCTGCCAGGTTGAAACCACACTCCCGAATCTCCTTGAATGTGTCTTTGCCTCCCTTTGTCCAACTCCACGGCAACACCGCAAACTCTTCCGGCTTTAGCATGGGCATCTTTTTTTGCATAGCATGATCTCCTAGCCAACAGTACTTATTCACACCAACTAAATTCAAATGCACCGTGCATTCAAGATGAAATAAGCTTGGCGAATGAAAGGCTCAAAATCAACATAAATACTGGAAATTATTCTTCCGGCTTTGTCTTTTGCCAGCCTGACAAACAATCCATCCGAGACAGGGCAACCACTTCAATCTTCTTCTAAATTGGTCTTTGAAACGCTTGTTGCATTCTTGAAAGTCAATAACCAAGGTTTGACCTTGGGGACCCAGAAATAATAGCCTAAACTTAGCCTCCCACCTGCCTGCACTGAATCTTGCCGAAGTGTCGAATCCGCCTTTAACTGCCGTGTCAGCCTGCACCGTGTCGTGCAATACATTAGCAATAACTCTCTTAATTCTTAAGTGGCTGGCTGAGCGGAATGGCTTTGCCATCCGACTCGTATGAAAGAGAAGACCCGGCGCGAATCGGTGATGCTGACGGTAACGACGTCAAGGAGACAACGTGCTTCCCGTTCCAGGGAACGGCGGAGTGTTTCTTTCCTTACCTCTACCTCTGCTTCTTGTGTAATGTTTTCCATTGAGCGCATCCTTTCTCCCGGCTTATTTCCGGGCTTTTTTGTTTTTCTTCTCGTAAAGGATACGCTCTTTTTTTACCTTATCCACAACATCTGGTTATATCTCATAACGTGGTCTTGTGTGGGAACTTCCGAAAATGAAACCTGAAATCAAACACTGGAGAATACTGGGAGCGATGATGGCATGTGCAGCCGTGCTGATGTTTGCCCCTGCTTTTGGGGCACCTCTGTGGGTCGCGTTCTCTCCTGGCTTGTTCGTGTGTCTCGCCGCCCTGGCGGCGGCAAGCCGCGGCGTTGTGTTTGCGATTGCGAGTCGCAAATGGCCACAAGCACATGGGCGCGTGATCTCCTCCCGCGTGCGTGAAAGAATAAGCATGGGCCTCCGATCGCGCCACAACACATCCAGCTGGCGAGCGGTGGTCAAATTCGAATATGAAGTCAATGGTACTCGCTATGTGGGATCTGGTGCCGGAGTGTGCGATCCTGAAACGACCAATCCTGAAGACGCGAAAGCATTTGCGGCACGATATCGACCGGGAGCCAAGGTGGCTCTGTGTTCTACCATCCCAAGAACCCTCGGCATGCGCTTTTGATCCCAGGCCAGGTTGGAACGGCCTTGATCGGCTTTGCCGCTGCAGCATTTCTTACGCTCTCTTTCGTAGCCGTAGCCTTGTGGTTTCAGTACCTGGAAACACACTGAGTGGAAACGATTTTGGCGGCGGCGCTGGCGAAGCAAAAGAAAGCCGAATTAGTGACCGGCGATCCCGAATTCAAGAGTCTTGAAAAAGAAATCAAAATCAAGTGGCTGAAATGAACGGGTGGAGTGTTTTTCTCTTGCCGTCGCTTCTAATGGGTGCCTCCGCTATCTTCACGTTTGGGAAATACTACCCTCTGCGTACGCAACCTGACTTCAAGTTGGGGTGAAGCTTGAAAATTAGTCAGTAAATCTTTGTGAGAGTTCAATGCGTTATCAACGCTCTCATCATGGCCTAAAAAATCCAATTTTCGAAGTGCTGCTACTTTTTCTTCAACATTCATATTTGACCTTAGTATGGATATGACTTCGAAATCCGGACCACCAAGCGAACTTAATGACATATGCCCCTCTATTGATCTGTCCCCATAAAAAACGACACGGTTTAGTTTAAGCCGCTTTTCCATAATCTCTCGTTCCTGCTTGATACATTCTTGTATACGTTCTTTTGAGTGAGGAGAAGTAGGTGGTTTGTAAGCGGGATCAACTGTCATCAGCATACTACTTCCATCAAAACCGTAGAGCCGATATCCAACAACTGATCCTATGCCTGCTTCTGGATCTCTTTCTATCTTTGCTACAGATGGTAAGGACTTATAATAATCTATTAAGTTCTGGATAAGTTCTTTTCCTTCATATTGGGCTCGAAGATATTCATATTTCGCGTTAACAACAGGATGTGGAAACGCATCCTGAACTCTATTAGTCCTAGACAGATCTTTTGGCAGCCCGGGATCTTCCGTCACAGGTGGTGATGGATAAACGACTTTGTCCGACACAGCTTTCTTAACATATATTCCATTCACGAATATTGCATATCCTCGCTCTTCCACCACATATGGCGAGTCAACGTACCTCCCGTTCACGAATAGGAATCCATTAGTAATCGGTTCCCCTTTAGTGATGCCAAAAGTGCTAACAGCATAAGGATCGTTCGGATCAGGGTCTCGGGCCCAGCAGGCCACGCACGCCGACAAGATCACGGCAAGCACGTATGAAAATCGATCTATAGGGTCGCTGTTGTAATAGCAACAAGTAATTGATGTGTTTTTCATTTAGAACGACACTCTCTAGGACTCAAGATCAACCCTTAAGAATTAAGTATCTTCACATTTTTTATAAGTAATTTTTCTATCTTTTGAAACTTTATCTGTAATGTTCTTATTTTTCAACAAATCCTTTTTAGCGCCTTAAACTGCCGCGTCTGCCTGCGCCGTGCACAATGCAGCAGCAATAACTTTCTTAATTCTTAAGTGGCTGTCCCCGACTCCTGCATGAAAATTCAATTCCGGTTGTTTCTTACGCACCATTAATCAGTCTTTCTGTTTTCTCCAGCTGTGTCATAATACTGTCATAAGGTGGTGGTACCACCATAAACATGTCCGCCATGCTGCGATAATCTCGTTCAATCTCCAGTCGCCGTTCCGGAGTTGGTAGAAGATGAAAAGAGCCGGGCACGGCAGTTTCATAGTGTGCCCAACCAGAGCGAAAATAGGCCTGTTTATGACTCCTAACCTGGGTCAGCATCTCAAGATTCTTTACTGCGATCTGTCCAGTCGTATGCCGACTCAATTCTGCCAGATCATAATAGTGTCGTGAAACGCCCCTAGGCAGTTTTTTGTCAAGCGGTCGATGATATTCGGCATGCAATAGCGTGGCCTTCTCCCAGAAAGTTCGCTCTGCTTCAAGCGCAACCACAGAACAGCTTGCATTTCCGAACAAAGACGGGAACACCTCCGCCGTCAGTGGCTTGATCGAATGCGCGCCGGTAGGCCGCTGATCATAAAGTGAACCAAACTCCAGTTTAACTTCCGGACGTAGCGAACCAGCCATTCCCTCATGCGGATAGGCAAACAACAACACTGGTGAATGAGTTGCCTCATCTACCTCAAAAGTCAGCGCTGATTCCGGATGTCCAGTCAGATACTCAACAATATGCCGCTTCAACGCAGGCATAATCTGTTCACGAACAGCGGTAATACATGCATCCTCCAAAGCCTTCATCCGCTTTTCAAACTGCGAACGACTCGTATTGGGATTCAGACGCAAATCTCCGCCAAATCCCAGCCAATCGGGATCAATAGAAAGATCAATATCCTCGGAGAATCGATTAATAATACCGAATACTTTTGACAGTGAAGTCCCGCCCTTAAACACCAGATGACCGCCGAGTTCCGGATCCGCAAAGACCAGTTTCAACAGCCAGCAGACCCAAAAATCCTTTTCTACTATATGCTGTGGAATATTGCGCTGAATTCCGGCTTGTCTGAAAGTGTCCCTCAGATTTTCAGATGATCGTCTTGCAAACTCAAGCATGCTTAGACTCCTCTCTGAAAAGATTTTCCAATAGTTGTCGTATCCAATCCGGCGCGTGAAATCTGTCTTTGTAAACTTGCCGTTTATCGGAGCCGCTCAATCGCCTTACAAGTATCTGCCGATGTGCAGGCGTTATACGATCCTTGCCGATATACCGCAGAGCTTGAATGACGGTTCCGCTGATTCTCCCGGCAGTGACCATGTTTCGCGGCGTTGTCCGTCGAAAAATAATTTCCTGGTTGCCGATACGGACCCGTCGCGGTGCGCCATCTGTCAGAAACACAACCCTTGCTGGCACCTGTTCCGAAAGGCCAAGCAGATTGGCCGCGTATGAACCTGTTGACTGAACACGGATTCTCCTGACTCTTGCCATAGCCTGAACGATCGCCCCCGGATCCGGCGCGAGAATTCCCAGTTCAGGATGTTTCCGTGGAACATCGTATAAACCTTGCGCAAGCCGACGGATTGCGCCCTTCCTGACAAGGCGATGCAAAGAAGTCCACAATGCAGCCTTGCTTCCAAGATCAGCAAAGTCATTAGGAGTAAAACACCAACCCTTGCCCTTGCTGGTTATGCGTCTAACTATCTTATTTTCAACATCTAACATACACACTCTCTTTTATAGTTGTAAGGAAATATGACTACTTTTCATTACAAAAACAACTAAATAATGGCCTAAACTTAGCCTCCAACCTGCCTGCGCCGTGCACAATGCAGCAGTAATAACTTTCTTAATTCTTAAGTGGCGGACCCCGACTCCTCTAAAGGGTGATGTTTTGAAAGTTGGTTTTACAGGCTTGGCGCCTTCGGCAGGCCGTTCATTGATTTAAGTGATTCTTCAAGCTCGCTTTCGGGCATGGCGTAATCAGAAAGCTTGCCGTCAAAATAAGCCTGATATCCGCTTAAATCCATAAGGCCGTGTCCGGACCAGTTGACAAGAATTACTTTCTCTTTGGCTTCCTCTTTTGCGCGGAGCGCTTCCCGGATGGTTATTGCCAGCGCGTGAGAAGTTTCGGGTGCCGGGATAAAACCTTCGGTTTCAATAAAGGAAAGCGCGGCCCTGTAGCACTCAAGCTGTGGAAGAGAGGCGGCTTCTATCAGGCCTTCGCGCAAAACGTGACTGACGAGCGGCGCCATGCCGTGATATCTGAGGCCGCCGGCGTGAATTGGAGCCGGCACAAAAGTGTGGCCAAGTGTGTGCATCGCCAGCAATGGCGTCATCATGGCGACATCTCCAGAATCATAGGCGAACGGACCTCTTGTAAGCGTGGGGCATGCTTCGGGTTCTGCCGCGATGACGCGGACATTCTTCTTGTGGCCTGCAATTTTGTCGCACAGAAACGGAAAACTTATTCCGGCAAAATTTGAACCGCCGCCGGCACAGCCTATGACGACGTCCGGGTATTCGCCTATTTTTTCAAACTGTTTCTTTGTTTCAAGTCCGATGATTGTTTGGTGCATTAGGACGTGATTAAGCACACTGCCCAGCGAATAGCGGGTGTCTTTTGATGTTACGGCGTCCTCGATGGCTTCGCTTATTGCTATGGCGAGACTTCCGCTTGTGTCCGGCATTTTAGCCAGGATTTCACGGCCTATTCTGGTTGTGCTGCTCGGGCTTCCCACGCATTCGGCGCCCCATGTTTTCATCATGATTTTGCGGAAAGGTTTCTGGTCGAAGCTGATGCGGACCATGTAGACCTTGCACTGCAGGCCCATGAGCTTACAGCCCATTGCTATGGCACTGCCCCACTGGCCGGCGCCTGTTTCGGTGGTAAGTCTTTTTATGCCGAACTCGCGGTTGTAATATGCCTGAGCCACTGCGGTGTTTGGTTTATGGCTTCCCGCAGGGGAAACACCTTCATTTTTATAATATATTTTTGCGGGAGTCTTGAGCAGTTTTTCCAGCCGGCGCGCTCTGTAAAGCGGTGTCGGCCGCCAGAGCTTCAGAACGGCTAATACAGGTTCGGGTATATCAATCCACCGTTGAGTGCTGACTTCCTGTTCTATCAGATTCATCGGGAACACGGGCGCCAGCGCGTCAGGGCCGATGGGTTTGCCGTCTTTATCAACGGGCGGCGGAAGCGGATGCGGCAGATCGGCCTGAATGTTGTACCACTGTCGCGGCATTTCGTCTTCGCTCAATACAATTTTGATGAAATCACTTTTCATAATTTTCTCCAATTCATTTAAAATGAAATAATAAAATTACTCACCTAAAAATTGCTTCTTAATAACATAAGGAGCGGCGAACATTCAAGGGCAGAGCGATGGCGATGTGAAAATAGTAGCAAATGAGAAAGAAGTTGATTTTGAAGAAAACGGGTGACTACTCAGGTATCAGGGAGCGGGGAAATTTGTTTTGCAATTTGCACCCTAGAATTATACAATATTAAGTGAAAAATAATATTGGAGTATTATGATAATAATGAGCAAATATCACAGGCGCAGGCTTTATTTGTCCTTATTGGCGGGCATTTCTCTGATTTTTATGTCCAGTGGCCGGATTCTGCTGGCTGAATCTCTCTCGGCTTCAAATATAATCCTTTTTATAGGTGATGGAACGGGGTTGGAGCAGATAAAGGCGGGTGGTTATTTTATCGGTTCCAATCTTTATTTTGAGGCATGGACCAACGCGCAAGTAAAAACGTATTCAGCCGACAGTCCGGTGACCGACTCGGCGGCGGGTGCCACCGCCATAGCCACCGGACACAAGGTGAACAACGGTGTGATATCAGTGGCTTTGCCGGGTGACGGGAGCGCCTATGAAACGATGCTTGAGTATTTCAAGTCTAAAGGCAAAAGAACCGGTCTGGTGTCAACAACAAGCCTTACCGATGCCACACCGGCGGCGTTTGGCGCTCACGCCACAAACAGGGGCGACTCTTCTGAAATAGCATCAGATCTTCTTGACGTCACAAAGCCAAACATTCTTCTGGGCGGGAGCGGCAGTATAACAATCAGCAATGCGCAGGCTGCTGGTTATAATGTGGTGACGAATGCTTCTCAGTTGGCCGCGCTGAATGAGGCGACCAATATTCTGGTTTCAGGTCAGTTCGGCATTGGCTCTATGCCGTATGAATATGACGGAATGGGTACCATGCCGCATCTTTCTGATATGGTTGAGAAGGCGATCAAAATTCTGACAAATGGCCAATCAGGATTTTTCCTCATGGTGGAGGGCGCTCGGATAGATCATGCTTGTCATGCTAATGATATCACACGTTGCGTGAGGGAAGTTGCCGAGTTGAATAATGCGGTGAAAAAAGCGGTTTCATGGGCAAGTAACAGAACTGATACGCTGATTGTTGTAACGGCCGACCATGAATCAGGCGGCTTGACTGTGCTGACGAACAACGGCGCGGGGAATGATCCTACTGTTACGTGGTCAACAACCGGGCATACAAGCAATAATGTCGGGCTGTGGATAAGAGGGCCGAAGACGGAAGATGTGGGTGGCATTATTGACAACACAAATATACTGTCTATCGTGCGGAAATCATATCTGATGCAGACAACAGCCACGAATATAACTTTTACAACCAACAGTGTGCGGATGGATTGGACGTCAAGGACCAATGATGTTTTTCGTCTTGAGGCTACTGATGATCTTGTGGAGACCAATTGGGTTTCCGTGGGTGTGATTACCGCCACGAGCGATACTGTTTCGGTAGCGGACACGAACATGAGTTTTGTGAGGCGGTTCTACAGGTTTTTTTCGGTAAGATGAGAATGCAGTTCTGCCGCGCGCTAAAATAAGGCGCAGAAATTCCATATATGATACTTGACACACTTGGCAACGCGTTTCGATACGTTCATTTGAATCACCGGTTTCCTCTCGCGCTGAAATTCATGCGCGAGACGAATCTCGCGGAGCTTTCAACGGGCCGTCATATGATAGACGGTGATCGCGTTTACGCTTCAGTGAGCCGTGGTGCCGGCCGCAGGAAGGAAGATTGCCTGCTTGAAGCGCATTTTGATTATATTGACATACAGGTGGTTCTTGCCGGGGTTGAAGAGATGGGCTGGAAATCGCGTTCATTATGCGAACAGCCGGCTGGTGAATATGACAGAAAGAAGGATATGCAGTTTTTCAAAGATTCGCCTGACACGTGGTTTACAGTTCAGCCCGGCCAGTTTGTTATTTTCTTTCCGGAAGACGCGCACATGCCGATGATTGCCCCGCATGAAATTCACAAGGTAGTAATAAAAGTGGTTATCTAACCCCTCTATCCGACGTATGCGAACGTCAGCGGTGTGGGGCGGCGCGAAGCGACGTACCCACCACCGCTTTGTTAGATTTCCGGCTTTGTCGTCATCACTACTTCCCGCAGGTTCTCCATGAAATAGCGGTAGTTGGCGAAACTTGCCAGACTCAGTACAAAGTGATCCGGTCCCGGGATGTACCTACCCCTCTTGATCCACGCCCGTGCCTTAACCATTTCTCTGTCTATTGCTTCCCTGCCTTCATACATCGCCTCCTTGCGCAATCCACCGATAATTCCCACATTCGGATAGCGGTCGAGCACCCGGCCCACATCATTGCCCGCGAGCACTTCATATGGATAGAGCGCATTCACGCCAGCCTTAAGCATCGAGTCGGTAAGGCCTTCAATGAGCCCGTCGGAGTCAACCAGGATGACCTTGATGCGGTGTTCACGTGCGAAATCCGCAATGCGCCGATAGCAGGGAGCCATGAAGTCGTCGAACATGGCAGGAGAGATGAGAGGGCCATTCTTTGATGCCATGTCTTCCCAGCACTCGATGAGGTCAAACTCAACCTTGTCGGTCTGTTTCTCCCAGAGCGTGATGGCGAATTCTGTATAGTATTCCATCATGTCGTGAACAAGGGCAGGTTCATCATAGAACGCATAGGCCAAGTTCTCGTCGCCCATACGCTCGCGCACGAACCCGTATACACCGCGATGTGTAAGTTGTAACGGGTAGTCTCGGTTCTTGTACTCCTTCACGCAAGCATCCCAGTCATCCGGGAAACGAGATGGATCGTTCGGATCAAGGTGCTTCTCCTTGTACGCTTCCCAGTCGTGCATGGTCTTGATGGGCCATTCAATGGTGTGGCGACTATAGTCACCGCCTTTGTACGTCTGCACAACGGCTCCGTGAAGACATTGGGGTCAGCCCTTAAAATACGCATTACTATGTTCCTTTGATTTGTTACCTTCCCGCAACGTGGCCAGACGATTCATAGCCTTATCAACTTGGCAGCTAAGCCCACGATTTTCG
>JBFZFB010000139.1:0-9717 GCA_041306605.1 Lentisphaerota bacterium
TCTGTTAATCTTGTTTTCACGCATGAATTGAACCGTTTTCATGATTATGGTAGCGCCTTCTTTTGCCAGTTTATCGTGTAAAGATCCGGCCGTGTCGGAGGCTTCGATAGGAACAGGCTTCTGAAGAATGATATCTCCGGTATCCATGCGTTCATTTATAAACATGGCCGTTACGCCAGTAGTTTTATCCCCGTTTGCAATAGCCCATTGAATGGGGGCAGCTCCCCTGTAGAGAGGAAGCAGTGATGCATGCATGTTGATACATCCCTTAAGAGGTAAAGACAGCAGTTTTCCACCAAGCATTTGCCCGTATGCAACGACAACAATCAGGTCGGGATGCAGTTTTTCGATAAAATTCAAACTGTCTGAATCATTTATATTGTCAGGGGTAATAACCCTCAAACCTTTTTCCATAGCGTTGGCTTTTACCGGAGATGGTGCGATATTCAGATTTCTGCCTTTAGGTTTGTCCGGCTGGGAGACAACAGCCAGAACCTCATTGTTCACATCTTCTATTAACGCCGTTAATGTTGGGCATGCCAACGCGGCTGATCCGATAAAAACTATGCGCATAATAAATATCTCATCAAAGGAGATTGTTAAGTCTTCTTTTGGAAGCAAGCTGAATTCTCTTGTGAATGCTTCGGCCCCGTGTGTCTATTGCGACAATTGCTTCCATGTCTTTTACGAAGAATTCCCATAATGCTTCGGCGTAACCAAATTCTTTGAAAAGATGCACGCTCGCTACCTTCTCAACATTTCTGGCAATCCAACTGGCCGCGCCGCCTACGGTCTGAAGATAAACACAACCATATTTGATGCATGCTTTTCTGGTGCCCTCACCCATGCCGCCCTTCCCTATAATCAAGCGCGGATGATATTGTTCAATAATTTTAGCGGTGTAAGGTTCCTGCCGCATGGATGTTGTGGGGCCTGCTGCGCGTACCACCCACTTGCCGTCTTTTTGTATAACTACAGGGCCGCAGTGATAAATTGCACCGTCTTTTAATTCCACGGGACATTTGTTGCCTTCAAAAAGATATTTGTGTGCCCGGTCTCTGGCTGTTATTACGCGACCCGAAACGATTATTCTTTCTCCGCATTTCAGATCTTTAATCGAATTTAATGTGAATGGATATTCTATTCTTTTCATTTGTATAGCCGTGTTAATATAACCAGCGTTGTATGCCGCCTGTGGGGCCAAGAAGCACACCGCGTCTCCTGAAAGCCCAGCACATAAAGGAAACCGTCACAAAATAACATGCCGGAAGCCGGCTTAAAACCCCAATCTTAGTGCCTAATAAAGTAGTTGTTCCGCCAACGCCCATAGGACCAATTTTAAGCAGACGGGAATCTTTTATTATGCGTTCTTCCAGTCTGGCTACGGATTTTACGGCTGATCTGTCGCTTAACTTCCTCAGAAATTGTTCTTTGGAATGTTCGTAACCGGTGGCTCTGTCGCCCCCAATGCAAACACCAAGAACGCTTGGAGCACATCCATTGCCTTGAGCTCTGTATACGGCGTCCATTATACAACGCCTTACACCTTCAATGTCACGGTCGGAATTAATCGAACTGTCCGGCAGACTGTATTGCTGACCCACATTTTCACATCCCCCACCCTTCATTATCAGTCTGACGTCATATGTCTTTCTTGCTCCTTGCTGAAAACTGAAAACAGGCGAACCATGAGCTATGTTCGTGGGATATGACGCTCCGGATATTGAATCGGTTGTGTTCTGTCTTAAATAACCGCAACGTGTTGCTCTCGATACGGCCGAACGTGCTATGGCGGCCAGCGCGTTAGTGTCTGAACCTGCTGGCACACTGAAGTAGAATAATAACGCGCCGGTATCCTGGCATATTGGTGAATCCTGCTTTCTTGACAGTTCCGCGCTGTTAAGAATGGTTTCCAGCACCCATGCCGCGTGAGTTCCGCGCTTTTCTTTCTCAAGCGCCCTTCTTATACCAACCTCAACATCCATCGGAAGGTCAACCGAAGTGCGCCTGATTAATTCAAATAAATTTTGTTCCCATCGTACGCTGTTCATCGAATAGCTTGCCCTTTCAGGCCTGTTCTTACAGGGAGTGCGCTGTTATTTCTTTTTTTCACAAGATGTCTTTTGGTCTGACGAATGGTGATATTTTTTACATGCATCACAATCACCATGACGCGGGCAACCGGGATATGTGCAAGGACAATCCTTATTGATTTTCTTTTTTTCTTCTGTCACTGGATACCTCCTGTTTAATAAGATCTTTTTATAAGCCTAACACGTTGATTTTCAGATGTCACCATCTCTTTGACGGCCTGATTTTTGTAATAAAAAGGCAAGTTCGTCGGAAACATTAAGACTTCCGAAGCCGTAGCCCAATTTGACTGCCGGATTCATCTCGCCGTGGAAATCCGACCCGCCTGTAACTAATAATCCGAATTCTTTGGCGAGTTTCAAGTATTGTTCTGTTTGTAATTTGGTGTGTTCGGAATAATGTACTTCTATGCCGCCAAGTCCATGTTCCTGCAGGGATTTGACGCAGTCTCGCATATCCTGAGGGTTCAACTCTAATGTAAACGGATGTGCAAGTACAGCTACCCCGCCAGCATTGTTTATTGCGGCTATGGAGTCGGCCGGTGACAATCTGAATCTGTCGCAATACGCCGGTTTGCCTTTTCCGAGATAAAGATCAAACGCGGCCTCTTTTGATGGAATATAACCCTTTTTAAGCATGGCCGCAGCAAAATGAGGGCGCCCTACAACTTCTTCTTCCGCTAATTCCGCAACTTCATTCCAGGTTAAAGCAAATCCGATCTTGTTAAGTTTCTCGAGTATTTTTTCGTTACGGTCGGAACGTCCTTCACGTATACGCTTTAGCATAGACTGCAGAGCTTCTTTTTTGTGATTAATCATATAACCAAGAATGTGCATGGTGCCTTTATTCATGTCGGCGCTGATTTCAACACCGGGTATGCCAATAATACCGCAAGCTATGCATGTATCAAGAAACAGGTCCAGACCATCTGTACAATCGTGGTCTGTCAAAGCAATGGCTGTTAAACCAATACGCTTTGCTTGTTCGGCTAGTTCTTTCGGTGTTTGACTTCCGTCGGAAAAAGTTGAATGCGTGTGAAGGTCAATCATCTGGCAATGCTTCCTTCCAATAGACGGCTGTTGTTCCCGGTGTTTCGTGAACTTGAACGCGATCCACAGTGCAATTACCATTTATCCGGGCTGACATCTCATCATATATGAACCCTGCAATATTTTCAGAGGTTGGATTTTTATTCTTAAAGGCAGTCGTCATGTTAAGGTCCTTATGATCTACGATATCAATTACATCTTTCAGTGCTTCTTTTAGATCACGAAAGTCAAGGAGCATGCCTGTATCATCAAGAGACCGTCCTCTAACGAACACTTCCACTTCCCAATTATGCCCATGATGCTCAGAACAAGCGCCGGGATAATTGTTCAGATGGTGCGCCGCGGAGAAATGTGTTTTTACGCTGACTTCATACATTGTAGCAGCTCTTTACTTCGTTGAAATTTATTCCGTTGAGATATTGCGAAATCGCGCTGTCGTACCCTGCAGTATGGGAGAATGCTTTTTTTGCCAGATTGAAACGGGTCTGTAGCGATATGTATCCGCCACTGCCATCCATTTCCTTCAAGATGCCGGAGTAATCGTTCGGGTCCGTAACGGACGCGACGCGCAGGAAGTTCTTTGCTGAAGCTCTGACCATGCAGGGCCCGCCTATATCTATATTTGTTCTGGCCTGTTCAGGGGAAACCCCTTGCTTGGCAATTGTCTCTTTGAATGGATAAAGGTTTACCACTACCATATCAATAGGCACGGCATTTACACGGCATAAATCCTTTTTATGGGCGTCATTGTAAGTTTCGCTCAACAAACCAAGATATATTTTAAAGTCCAGTGTCTTAACCAGTCCGCCCTGCATTTCCGGTTGTCCAGTGTATTGAGAAACGGCGGTAAGATTTTTGGCGGCCAGCTTCTCACCTAGCATTTTTTTTATGGTGTCGTACGTTCCGCCTGTGGAATATATAACAATATCAGGATTGATTTTAATGAGACTTGGAATCAGGGTGTCCAATCCTTTTTTGTCTGAAACGCTGGCAAGGACATGCTTGATTTTTACGCGATCATCTATTTTTTCAACAATATTTAATGACATATTAGTCGTCCTCCTCTGTGTTCTGGTGTTTTGATTTACATCCGCATAAACCTCTTTTTGATTGCTCTATAAAACTTGCGAATTCTGAAGCCGGCCCGGACGGAAAGGTTGCTTTCAGCTTTTCAACAGCTTGCGTAATGTTGAGTCCGGAATGATACAGAATTTTGAAAGCTCTCCTGATATCCTGACGGTCTTGTGCGTTTATACCTGCGCGCCGCATGCCGACAACATTAAGTCCAACAACAGTGTTAAACGATACTGGCCTGACTGTGCAAAACGGAGGAACATCTTTTGAGACAGCACCAGCACCACCAAGCATTACCAGTCTTCCGATCTTTACGAACTGATGAACCATTGAGTTGCCGCTGAGGAAAACTCTGTCCCCTATTTCGACATGACCGGCGAGCAGAACCCCGTTTGCCGCTATTACGCCATTGCCGATCTTTACATTATGGGCAAAATGTGAAAACGCCATGAGGAAGCAGTCATTGCCTATTTCCGTTATTGTATTTTCTTTGGAGCCCCTATGGATTGTTACACCTTCTCTTATCACGCAGTTTGACCCTATTTTCACAAAAGATATTTCTCCCTTAAATCCAATATCTTGAGGCAGGTCTCCGATTACCGCTCCGGAATGTATTTGGCAGTTTTCTCCGATGGATGTGTATTCATGCAGTGTGACATGAGGTGCAATACTGCACTTGTTACCTATCTTCACGTTGCCTGCCACGTAAGAGAAAGGGCCAATGGAAACATCAGCGCCTATTTCAGCGCCTTGTTCAACGATTGCTGTTTTGTGTATAACTGTCATTTTCCACCTATTGTTAAGCCTTTTTGAAGCTTACTCAAAATTGACGGATCCTTTTTCCCTCATACTGAAGAACACATCCTGATGATCTCTGTTTTTCCCGATTATAACATGGTCCAGCAATTTTATATCAATAATCTTTCCGGCGTCAACAAGCTGTCTGGTTATTCTTAAATCTTCTGTGGACGGCGAAGGGTCGCCAGATGGATGGTTGTGTGCAACCACAATGGCCGCCGTTGCAGAGCGGATTGCCTCGCGAAACACTTCACGCGGATGGACAAGGCTGGCGTCAAGCAAGCCTCTAGTCACCGTATAAGGGGCTGATTTCAAGTGATTTTTAGCGTCCAGATGCAATACCCAGAATATTTCAGTGTCGAGCGTCTGGGCATGGTCTTTAAGCAGTCTGTATGTGTCGTCGGGGCTCTTTATGCAAAAACGTTTTGGCAGTGTTTCTTGCACCATATTTTTTCCTATTTGCAAAGCGGCCATGAGTACCTGTGCCTTAACTTTGCCCAGCCCCTTGTATCTGCAAGATGTCTTTTGGGAATCTTTGACGCAAAGTTCTTCCACTGAAGATGAAGCCAGAGCTGTAAGCGAGCCATAGTCTTGCAGTAGTTTTCTTGCCAGGTCCAGAACATTGGTTCCCCTGGCACCACTTCTGAGAATTATGGAAAGCAGGATATCGTCAGACACGTTTTCCTTCCCCATTCTATCCATTATTTCCCTTGGCTTGAGGCGTTCCGGCATGTCTTTTACGCGTCCGGATTTTGCTTCTATTAAATAGTCTGTTTTATCCGTTCTATGTTTTGACGGGCGTTGGGCCATATTGTCTCCAATGTTTTTCCACGATGCTGGCAATATCGGATATTTCCATGTTTTTGTCTATGTCAATCCACACGACATTTGACTGATGCTTAAACCATGTTCTTTGACGTTTGGCAAACTGCTTTGTTCTCGTTATCGTTCTGGCTAAAGCCTCATCTTTAGAGCAGCGTTTTTCCAGAAAATCTATCGCTTCGGAATACCCTATCGCCTGCCTTGCGGTAATCGAGAGAACATGCCATTTTTCCAAAAGATCACGAACTTCCTCAATAAAACCTTGAGAATATATTTCTTTGACGCGTGACTCAATAATCAAATTAAGTTCATTTACGGGGCGCCTAAGGCCTATTAAGGGTGTTTCCGGGGATGCAGATGTTTCATTATCAGTGTCAGCATTGTAAATAGTCTTATCTTCAGCTTTTTCGAGGGCCCTGATCAGCCTGCGAGCATTTTGTTTATCAGGCAATGAATCGTATAATTCAGGAGCTTTCTGCTGTAATGTTTTTTGTAAAGTTGTTATGCCATCAGACTTTAGGATGGATTCCCAATGTGCCCGCAAGGCATGATTGGCGCCTGGCCCCTCTTTTAATCCTTTTGTCAGAGCATTAATATATAGTCCTGACCCTCCAACAACTATCATTTTGCTACTGCCAGTATGTACATTAGCCATGGATGTTAAAGCATGCTTTTTGAAGTCCCATACGCTGAACGGCATATCAGGGGTTGCAATATCAATGCCATAGTACTGCACCCTTTTGCGTTCCTCTTTTGAAGGCTTGGCGGTCCCGATATCCATGCCTTTGTATACCAGCATGGAGTCTGCTGATAAAATACTGTAATTATTTTGTTCCGCCAGAAATTGGGCTGTTGCGCTTTTGCCTACAGCCGTACATCCGACAAGGAAAAAAACAGAAAAACGATTAGATTGATCATTCATTGTATCGAGTTCCATGTTGATCGGGACTTGTTAACCCGGATACTGCATGAGTTTTGTTGATAACTCAAGCAATATGAACCAGCAGATGGCAAGTGAATCGAGGCAGGTAATTTAGGCGGGAATCTCGCTTTCATTGACGGGCTTTTGTTTTAACTGCCATAGCAAATACAACCCTACACCCGTGCATATTGAAAAATCGCCCACATTGAATGCAGGGAAATGGTAGGAACGGTAGTAAAAATCCAGAAAATCTACAACATAACCAAGCCGTATACGATCCATCATGTTGCCAATAATGCCACCGATGATGAATCCCAATGAGATCTTATTTGTTAATCCGTCACCCATAATATTACGGCGGAATATTACAAGCGCGCCAAGAACCACGACGGAAAGAACGGCAAGCCAGTTGTTGAATCCAGAGAATATACCCCATGCGGCGCCTGTGTTTTGAATATAAGTCAGGTTGAAGAAGCCGGGAATTACGTCAATACTGTTATGATATCCGGTTATGCCGATAGACATAAACCGCATTATGAGAAATTTACTGATTTGGTCCAGCAAAACCAAAGAAATGCTTAAGGACAATATCAGCATTGCATTCTTATCCCTCAATAGGCAGGTTTTATAAAGAGTTCAGCTTAAGCCCTGTCTTATGCTTTTCGGTTTCAGACTGACAGCCTATGCATAATCTTACAAAAGGTAATGCTTCCAATCGTACTCGTTCGATGCCGCCGCCGCATTCTTCGCAAACGCCATATGTGCCTTCTTCAATACGACGCAGGGCATCATCTATTTCAAAAACAGAACTGTTTTCTGTTGCCGCAAGGCTGATAGCCATTTGACGGTCAAATGCATCTGTTCCGTCTTCAATTGATACAACAGAATCATTCCTTGTCAGCGAATCTGTTTTTAATGAATTAATTTGTCCATTAAGACGTTCACGAAGCGAAAGAAGCTTGTCCTTGAAAGATGTTTTATCTTCAGCGGAGATCTTCACAAAAGCCTTTTTAGCTTTTTTGATCACAGGCGCTGGCGCGGCAACAGTTTTAGTAGCTGTCTTTACGCTGTTAGCGCTTTTCCTGGCTGGAGATTTTTTTGCAGGTGATACCTTTTTTACCGCTTTTACCGCATTCTTCTTTGCTTTCATATCTTCCCCCTAATTAAAAGAATCCGGAAAACTGCCATAAGTCCATTCATCTGTCAACCCTCAATCCAATGTTTTTGATCTTCTGTTAAGCCTGTAATATCAATAATCGTAAATGTATCAGGTTGTTTCTCGCCGGGTAATTCAACTATGTCCCCTGTCCTCTTGTTTTTTAGCAATAGTGCCAATTTGCTTTTGCATGAAATAATGCCCAATTCCTTGTCATGATCCCATTCGCCTAGTATGCAGTATTTTGTAATATCTCCTGATGATTTCTTTAATGTGACGCATGTGCCGATACCGGCTTTGTCTGCGGTGTAATCTGAAAAATCTGTGCCCTTGACTTCAGTCAGGTCTTTTTCGAGTTCTTGTTTCTTTTCCAGCAAGAGCCTCTGTTGATCCCTGGCGGCCTGATATTCAAAATTTTCTCTTAAATCACCATAGCTTCTGGCTACACCTATCTCTTTGCTGTTGGCCGGAATGGTCTCTTCCAGCAGTACACGAAGCTGTTCTCTTCTTCGACGGTAACTGCGCCATGAAGTGAACCGAACCTTCTGATGCATGGCACTTTCGCTGGCAGAGACAGTCATGGCCTCCAAAGACGGATACAGACTGATCATCTTTGCCATGACAGACCGCTTTTCCACAGAGTCCCATCCTTTGCTTGATTCAACAATCTTTAAAATGGTACCGCGTTCGTTATCGTTTAAGAAATCAAGCACATGTTTGATCCATGCCTTCTGATCGAAAAAAGCTCTTATCTGATTTTGTGTTTTCAGGTTATCGCCTGATTGCGCCGAAGACAGGGCGTCAATGGCCTGACTGATTATTTCAAACACGCTTCCAACAGGCCACGATTCCAGATTGTCGATATTTCTGCATAACCAGCATAAAAGATGAGAACTGGCACGTTTTGCCGAAATAAGTTCTTTCATTTTAGCCGCACATTGCTCCTGCCGGGATGTTGAAACCAGGAAATCAATTACTTCGCCAAGTGCTGTCAGTGGAATTTGATCAAAATGAGTAAACAGTATTTCTTGCGCTGCCCGGTCGTAGTTTGATTCAAGATATTGCAGGAAATCAGCGATGGAATTGACTGACAGAGAGGAAATCGCCGGTAGAAATATTTTAGGTGATATTAACTTGGCAACAACACTGTCAAAATCTATAAACGTCTTATCAGATCCAAAATAATGTGCTGTTATCAATGCTTGAATTGCAAGGTCGCAGCGTCCGGTTTCCGTTCCTTTGATAACAAAAGCTAGTCTTTCCCATATTATCTTTTTGTGTTCTTCATTTGAAAGAGTGATGTTGGTCCGTTTTAATTCGGTTGTAAGCTGCAATATTTTATCCACATCGCATTCTTTTTTCAGGGCATTAAACCAGTCGGTATCGTATTCTTTCTTTTTTGTAAGAACTTTTATAGGTTCCGTTTTCTTTGCCGGTATTTCAATGAGCGGATCCGATTTTAATATCTTGCGGGCATTTTCCCAGAATGGTTTCCAATCGGCATCCGTGATTATGGCGGCGGATGCTAATATATCCTTTATTTTCGCCAAAGGTATATTTCCGAAACTTTTTAAAACCATGCGAACCAATTCATCAGGAGCATTTTTTGCCAGACGCTCTATTTCCGCCGGTTGACGGTGTTTTAATGCTAGAATATGATTGTCCCCGATTATTTCGAGCGACTCTGCTGCATATGTAAAAGACATTTGATGACCGGGCTTATTTTGAAAATCTATGGTTATCTTCTGATAAAAGTCGTCTATACGTTTTACAACTCCAAATCCCCATGTTTTCTCACTGCACAG
>JBFZFB010000140.1:0-7395 GCA_041306605.1 Lentisphaerota bacterium
CCGCCCGGCGCCTCAACTCCTGTTGCGCATCCTGGCCCAGCTTCCTTGCATCTCTTGTTTTCATGCAAAGAATATATCAAAAGACCTTTATACATGCTACTATTTATTTGCCGGATTAATAGTTGAGTTTTTGACTGTCACTACAGCGCAGTGAATATATGTTTTTAACGGCTAAAAACAGCCATAAATCCATATAGCCAGGTTTGAAGAGGGGTGGGTGGCAAAAAAGCAACAGGATTAGTTGTCATAAATTCCGTAATCAGTTAATATGCCCCGCATGATTCAAGAGTCAAACAGGCTTGGTGGAGTGCGGTTTGCCGGCGTGGCGCTGGGGGTGCTGTCTTTTATTGTTTACTTTGTTACTCTCAGTGTAGGCGCGTTTCCGGGCAGGTCCGTTCAGTTAATAGTTCAGCACACAGGATTGTTTCCTAAATTTTCACCTTCAAGCCCGGTTTGGTCCGCTATTGTCGCGTTGCTGTCAAACCCGTTTTCAGGATGTGTGTTCCGTTTAAACCTTTTCAGCGCGATATGCGGTTCATTGTGTGTGTGGCTGTTGTATGAACTGATGTCACGCACGATCCTGGCCTGTGTAGATACTGAAGAGACCAGCAAGCCGGAGGCCGGCATTGCCGCGCGGCTTGCCGGTATTTTTGCTTCATTGGCCCTGGCGTTTTCAATACCGTTCTGGATCGTTTCGAACAGGGCTGACAATGCATCGTTTGATATATTACTCCTGCTAGGTGTTACTTGGTTGTTTTCTCTTTATGTCAGGACAGGCCGTATCCGTTACGCGCTCATTTTTGCGTTTCTGTATGGAATAGGAATTGTTGAGCTGGCTACATTTATTGTACTTGCGCCAATCTTCGGCTGTTATCTGCTTTTCTTTATGTGGCAGAAAGAGCAATTGAACGCACGTCATGTGGTGAAACTTGTTTTATGCGTGCTGGCCGGTCTGATGCTGTATTTCATCGTGGCATGGCAATTCTGCGGCAGTGAAGGATATCAATTGCGCAATTACAAAGGCTATTTCAATGTCATCTGGTTTACATGGCGCGATCAGTATTTTCTCATACTCAGGGGATTGCCTAAAGAAGGATGGCTTATCGTTCTGTTCATAGCTGTAGCCCCGTGGTTGACATGCCTGATGGTGGCAAAAACTGCATTGAATGAAGAAAAAGATGTGACTTATTACCTGCTTCACGCGGTGTTGAGCGTTCTTGCCGTCTGCATTCTTCTCAATCTTAAATTCGCGCCCTGGCCCATGCTTGGAGCCGGCAGGCTGCTGGTTACGCCGTATGTTCTGAACGCCATGGTGTTCGGTTATTTAATAGCATACTGGTTCCTTCTGCCCGCTATGTGGTTCAGAGATCACGAAAGCGGCGCTGGCTTGTTCATGAAAAGATATGCGGGCTGGCTGATTGTATGCATCGCGTCGGTTTTTATGGGGATCGTGTTTTTAAGAAACCTTCCGGAATCCGATGCCCGGCCGGCACGGTATGTCAATCAGTACGCGGACGCGATTGTTGGAAATCTACCCGAGGACTGTTCATGGCTTATCACCGATGCCGGCGATATGGATAGTCATATAATGATTTCTCTGAAAAAAACGGGGAAAAATGTACGCTTGCTGAATTTGCGGGGCGGTTTTAGTGAAATTTACATGAAACGGGTGGCGGGTTTCTTCGATCAGATACGTCTGAAAAATCTGGCGCGGATAGGAATGATTCCTTTACTTCAGGAGTGGCTTGATTTCGATCCTGATGCTTATAAGAATGTAGCCGTTTTGGCGACACCTGATTTGTGGGTGGCAACGCACCATATAGTGGTGCCTTGCAAACTAGTCTTCACCGGCGCGAAAAAAGCAAACGAGATAAATCCTTTAAAACTTTGGAACGAACATGTCTCATTCTGGGCAAAGACGGTTCCGTTGATCCAGCAAATGGGGGACAAGCCGGAGTATGTGTCTGATTTCAAGAAAGAGCTTTTGAGGCACATCAGCATGGTTGCCAACAACCTCGGAGTTCTGATGGAGGATCTGCGGCAGGATAGCGCAAATGATTCCGAAAAACAGACACTGGCCAAGCTGGCGTTCCAGGCCTACGCGAAGGCCCGCGAGATAAATCCTGATAATATCAGCGCTTTGCTGAATGAAGTGAACATGATTGATAACGGCTATCAGGCGACTGATGAAAAAAATATTCGAAACGACCTGAAGAAATTGAGTGAAAACATGCCGGCCGGTATTGATATGTGGTCATTGTCTTACCGTCAGGGTTACATACGGATGCCTGACGCATTTGTTCAGCTCGGATGGACTTGGGCGTTGTCTGGTCAACCCGGTCTTGCTTTTACTGGACTGAAAAAAGCCATGGCTCTTATGCCTGACGGTGAAAAAGGGCATATCAAACAGAGGCTGGCTGATATGTATTTCATGCAGAAGGAAGATGATGAGAGCGAAGCGCTCTATTATGAATTGCTGGTTGAGGATCCTCAGAATCAGCAGGCGTTGCTTGGGTCCGCCCGTGTAGCGTGCCGGAAAGGTGATTTTCAGAGGGCTGGTGAATTGCTTAAGCGCGCTGAAACTGCCGGCGTTGACCCGTCTCAAATGGTTTTTGAAAAAGCCCTGCTTAGCTTGTGTGAAGGCAATACCAAGCAGGCCCGTGTTGAATTGGAAAAATTGGTGGAGAAAAATCCTGCTTTTGTGAAAGGCTGGACTTTGCTGGCAGATGTTTATGTCGCGGAAGGCGAACTTGATGAAGCAAGAAAATGTGCCGGCAAACTCAAGGAAATTGAAGAAGGATCACTGATAGCCCGTGTTATTCTCGGACAGGTTGCCATCATCGAGAGGGATTTTGATTCAGCCCGTATCCACTTCGAGGACGCGTTCGGAAGGGATCCGAATAATATTTTAGTACTGGAACGTCTTCTAAGACTTGATGTTGCACAAGTCCGGCAGTCAGAGGCAAGGATCAGGGCGCTTCGTATTCTTCGCCTGGATCAGGCAAACGCGTTCGCTAATTATGTCATGGCAACTCTTCAGATGCTGGATGGAGAACGCGATCTTGCAGAAGATTCGTTTAGAAAAAGTCTGAAGACCCAGAAAACGCCGCTGGCATTAAACGACTTGAGCTGGCTGCTTTTGAAGAAAGAGTCTTATAACGAGGCGGAAAGCCTTGCCCGCGCGGCTCTGGCAATGGATGAAAAAATGGACACCGCGTGGGATACGCTGGGTGTTATTCTTATGAATACAAAACGTTTCGCCGAATCGGAACAGGCGTTTGAACGCTCGTTGGCAATTTATCAGGATAACCCAAGCGTATTTTTGCATATGGGTGAACTTCAGTTAAGCATGAAAAATTCAAAGCGTGCTAAAGAGTTCCTCGAAATAGCCGGCGAGAAACAGAGCGGGCTTACTCAAGATGATAAGAAAAAACTGGATTCTCTCATGGAGCAAGCGCAGTGAGGCGGAGAACACGACTGTCAGCGACTACTCAGCGATCTTAATTCTTCAGCGGTTAAATCCCGCCATTTGCCGGGCTTGACGCCACCCAGTGAAAGATTTTTTATTTTCACTCTTACCAGACGGTGAATCGTCAGATTGGCGTTTTCGCACATGTGGCGTATCTGGCGTTTCCTGCCTTCTTTAAGCACGAATTCAAGCATGAATCGGCCCGGTTTCTCGCTTTCCCGGAGAAGCTTTACAGTAGCAGGCCTTATTTTGTATCCCTCAATAACCATGGCTGAACGGAGTATGGCCAGAGTTTGATCATTCATCTCTCCTGAGACCGTCGCGTGATATGTTTTTTCCTGTTCGAATCGCGGATGGGTCAGATGGAGTACAAGATGACCGTCATTTGACATGATCAGCAGGCCTTCGCTGTTTTTATCAAGACGGCCGACAGGAACAAGCCGTTCCTTAATTCCGCTGATGAGCTCGTAGACGGTTTTTCCCTGTGCTGATGATGTACTGCATAAATATCCTCTGGGCTTGTAAAGCATGATTGTCCTGAAAGATTCTCTTGTCTGACTGACCGGCTGATCATCGAAAACGATTTTATCTTTTGCCGGATCTATGCGCATGCCCGGTTCTGTTGTGAGTTTACCGTTTACTTTGACACGGCCGTCCGAAATATATTGAGCGGATTGGCGCCGTGACGCTATGCCGCGGTCGGCGAGAAATTTCTGAAGTCTGATGGAGGTGACGTTGTTATTCATAAATCAGCGGTGTTTTCTGTTCTGCGGAAACTCATTTAAATTTTTCCGGTTTGATTTAACGATTTCCGGAGTGCTAAAAAGGCTTCTATCAGCATTAAAAACGCGAGCGCGATAAGCATCATACATGCCCATGGCACAGGGTCGGTCCACCATCTTGCAAGCGATATTTTAGCCGTTACGATCTTGACCAGCGCCCACAAGCTCATTACGTACATGAACGCGGTTGGAACTCCCGTTACAAACCAGATCCAGCGCGCCCTGTATTTTCTTACGAGCCAGACAGTGATGCCAAGCAGTGTAAGAGCGGCCAGCAGTTGATTGCTCGCACCGAAAAGAGACCAGAATGCCTTCCACGACGGGATCACGTTGCCTTTGGCATCAGTGACTGTGCGTGTCACGAACAGCAGGGGCGTGCCGACCATTATTGCTGTGGCGAAGAAACGGCCTAAACGGCCTTTCCATCCGGTAAGCTCCTGAATTATGTAGCGTCCCAGCCGTGTGCATATATCAAGCGTGTCATAAACAAACGTCGCGAACGCGAGCAGGCCGAACGATATTCCGAACATAGCCGGTATTTTGAATACTTTCAAAAATTCTCCTATGCCGCACGCGTAGATGAAGTTCGGCGCCTTTTTCACAAGAGGATTGTCAGCCGCCAGCATCATTACACAGCAAAGTGAAACAACAGCCACCAGAGCCTCAAGAAGCATGGTTCCGTAACCTATAAGCTTGGCTTCAGGTTCCGTGCTGAGCTGTTTGCTTGATGTGCCTGAAGAAACGATGGCGTGAAATCCGGAACACGCTCCGCACGCGATTGTAATAAAAAGAAAAGGAAATAGAGAATCACCGTTGGGGGCGATCCACTGATTGAACGCCGGATACTGCACGTTCTTGCCGGAAAGCATCAGGCCAAGTCCACCCGATATCAGCGCGGCATAAAGGAAACATCCCCCAAGATGCCCGCGCGGCTGAAGCAGAAGCCACATAGGAACAAGACCGGCTATATAACAATAGGCAAGTATTGCCACATCCCATATTTTCACCGCGTTCTGAACCGCCAGCTTGTCTTCCATTCCAAACGAGTTCTTCAGATACACGTCAAGACTCAGCGGTATGTATTGCCCAACCCATATTGCCACGCCAACCAGCGGAAGAAAAATCAAAGTGGCTTTGCCAAGAGAAAGTTTGGCGTATCTCATGAGAAGCCCCATGACAATCGGAAGCGAGAGATAAAGCATGGAAGAAGTCGCAATGCCGCCGCCGCTAACCTTGTCACCGTTTTCAAGTTCAACAATGCCGACAAATGATTGCGCTGTAATGTCCGTGAATGCCACAATTATATAAACCAGCGCTATCCAGATAAACGCGAGAAACAGCAGAAAGGCCCGCTGACTCATGTGTTCCCTGACAATTTCCGTGACCGACCGCGCCCTGTGCCGGACCGAAGCGATGAGCGCCATGAAATCGTGAACGCCGCCTATGAATATCGCGCCCAGTACTATCCACGCCAGGGCGGGGCCCCAGCCGAAAGCCACGCCTGCCACTATCGGCCCGACAATGGGGCCGGCCGCCGCAATGGCTGAAAAATGCTGGCCCAGCAGGAAACGCGATTTTATAGGAACGTAATCAACATCATCCCTCATTTCCACTGCCGGTGTTTTGGCGTTGGGATCAAGATGGAGAAGACGCGCGAGCAATCCGCCGTACAACCAATATGCAATGGCAAGCATTGCCGTGACAATAAGTATTACGAATGCAAGATTCATATATTTTTTCCCTTGAAATTAAAAACAAACGCAAAATGCAGAATAAATATTCTCACCGTATCCTGTTTAAGTCAAGTTGTGAAAAAGGCCGGCGATATGCGGAAAAATGATGTTTGATACTGTGTTGTGTGTTATGGCAGGGGAGGCAGTAGCATGTTGATGTATGCCTGCCATATACTGGGACCCCAAAGCATCCATATTACGGCCGCAAGCGCTATATAAGGCCCGTACGGAATCTTGCTCTGCATGCCTCTGCGCGTAATAATCACCAGTGTAATCCCGGCTATGGAACCGACGAGAGAGGAAATGAATGTCGTGAACAGTACGGCCTTTATTCCGAAAAAAGCGCCTATTGCCGACAACAGTTTTACATCGCCGAACCCCATGGCTTCTTTTCTGAATATCAGTCTGCCCAGTATGGCAATGCCCCATAGAATTGCCCATCCAACGAGCGCTCCAAGCCCGGAAGCCGTCATTGATTTAAGGATGGTTGTTTCATTATGAAGTGACGGCAGGAAAAAGCTTATAACAAGCCCGGCAATGATGCCTCCTATGGTGATGCGGTCCGGTATTATCAGATGTTCAAAATCCACAAAGGTGGCAAGTATCAATCCGGAAATAATCAGCCAGTAAACCGGTATGATTGCTATATCGTATACCGGTGTCATGTCGAACGGGCGCGGTCCGTATGAACATGACAGTTTCATGGCGGCAAGAGTGAAGAGAACGGCAGTGAGGAATTCGACCAGAAAATAACGGGGAGATATTTTTGCCGAGCAATGTCTGCATTTGCCGCCAAGCGCGAAATAACTTATGAGTGGAATATTGTCGTACCATGCTATCTGGTGACTGCATCGCGGACAGAACGAACGCCGCGGTTTGCTGACGGAGATATCGCGCGGGATCCGATATATGCACACATTAAGGAAACTGCCGATGCAGGCTCCAAGGAAGAAGGAAACAGCTCCGTACAGGAGTTTCCATGTTGCTATACTGTATATGTCCAATTGCATAATTGTTTTGGGATATTACCTGCTGTTAATCTGTTTTGTAAACTCTTTCTTCCAGTGCTTTTCTCATTATATCAACCGGCGGCTGTTTATGGGTCCAAATCTTAAACGCGTACGCACCCTGATGCAGAAGCATTCCAAGTCCGTTAGCGGCCTTCGCGCCAGCTTTCCGGGCTGTTCTCATGAACGCTGTTTCAGGATACATGTAAACCAGATCGAACACCATCTGTCCGTCATGAAAAGCTTCCTGAGCAAGCGGGGAATTGTCACCTGCCTTCATTCCGACGGGTGAAGCCTGAACTATCAGGTCCGCCTGCCGCGCGTGACGTATCCAGGTACCTGCCGGTATGGAAGCCGCGGGGCAGGGGGTGGTTCCCGATATTTCTTTTGCAAGTTCGCCGGCA
>JBFZFB010000141.1:0-9019 GCA_041306605.1 Lentisphaerota bacterium
GTAATGGAGGCTCAATATGACACCCTCCGCCAAAACGGCCACTCACCAAGCGAAGCATTCAACGAAACCGTCGAAGAACTCACCCAAAGCCTTATCCGTCTCGTGGACGAAAACGGCATGGACTGGATGTTCTCCAACTGCTCGGCAACCGCTCAGCGCGGCGCGCTTGACTGGAAACCACGATTCAAGAAAGCTGTTCTACCTGTCTTTAAAACACTCTACGATGCGGTTAAATCAGGCAAGGAAACCAAACGCGTTATCAGCGCCTGCGGTAAAAAGAATTACAAACAGCTTCTGGACAAGGAGCTTTCCGTGCTGGGCAATTCCGAAATGTGGCTCGCAGGAAAAGCGGTAAGAGGCTTGCGTCCGAAAGAAAAGGCCAAAATCATCACAAAAACAACCAAAGGCATCACAGGCAGACGATCAAACTAACCGGGTAAAATAACGCTTTGTCCGGCAAAGCATTCCGGGCAAAGCGTTGACACATGCTTAATGCCATATTATTCTTCTCAAATGTTGCCACAGTGGATCATCGAAAAAAAACGTGATGGATATCCGCTATCAGAGAACGAAATCCGTTCTTTCATAGAAGGATATACCAAAGGAATCATTCCCGACTACCAAATGTCAGCCCTGGCTATGGCTGTTTATTTTCAAGGCATGTCTTTCGAGGAAATCACCATCCTGACCGATTCAATGATGCGATCAGGCGCAATACTCGACACATCATCACTCCCGCCGCCAAAAGCCGACAAGCACTCCACCGGCGGTGTCGGCGACAAGGTGTCGCTCCTGCTGGCACCCATTGCGGCATCATGCGGAATCACAGTCCCAATGATTTCAGGACGCGGACTAGGAATTACCGGCGGCACTCTGGATAAGCTGGAATCAATTCCCGGCTACCGCACGAACCTTTCGACGCTGGAATTTCTGGATGTACTGAAAAAATGCGGATGTTCAATCATCGGCCAAACCGCGGAACTAGCTCCGGCGGACAAAAAGCTTTACGCGCTGAGGGATGTAACCGGAACTGTGCCATCCATACCTCTGATATCAGCCAGCATAATGTCAAAAAAACTTGCCGAAGGCATTGACTGCCTCGTGCTCGATGTAAAATGCGGAACCGGCGCCTTTATGAAAACACGCGAACAGGCCCGAGAATTAGCAAAAACACTTGTTGAAATCGGACGGCGCATGAACAAAAAAACCGTAGCCGTTATAACTGATATGAATCAACCGCTCGGCCATACAGCCGGAAACGCCGTCGAAATCATCGAAACAATCCGCGGATTGCGCGGGGATGGTCCGGAAGATCTGATGACAGTGACAATGGAACTCTCTGCTCACATGCTGATTCTCGCAGGCAAATCTCAAAACCGTGAAAGCGCTATTCAAACCGTCAAGGAACAAATCAGTTCCGGCCGGGCCTTATCCAGGTTTATGGAGATGATAAAACTGCACGGCGGCAGCACGGAAATAGCGGAAAACCCATCCCTGCTCCCTGCCGCGCCCATAAAATTCGAATACAAAGCACCGGAAAAAGGATATGTAACGAAAGTAGACGCCGAACTGGCTGGCCGCGCATGCGTTATCCTCGGCGCAGGCCGTCAAAAAACAGATGACACCATTGACCACTCTGTGGGCCTGACAAATATAGTCAAAACCGGAACTCATGTAAAACAGGGCGAACCTCTCCTTGTTATTCACGCCAACTGCAAAGATAAACTGAATGAAGCGGTACGATTATTGGACAATGCATTCTCTTTCTCAACACAACCACCTGTATCAACACCTGTAATTCTGGAGACAATATCATGAATCCCGCCAAGCTGATTGAAAAAGCAAAATCCATGACAAAACGGGCTTATTGCCCTCATTCAAATTATCAAGTTGGTGCCGCGTTGCTCACGCAAGACAACCGGATATTCACCGGGGTTAATGTGGAAAACGCGTCCTACGGCCTCACAATTTGCGCTGAACGGACTGCCGTTTTGAACGCTGTAACAGCAGGTTGCAGAAAATTCAAAGCCATGGCCGTGGTAGCCGCAAACAACGCGGCCCCAGCCAGCGGGAAAAAACGGCCTGCCGGAATCTCGTCCAAGCCTGAATTTCCTTATCCATGCGGAGCCTGCAGGCAGGTTCTCTCTGAATTCTGCGGGGCCGATTTCCCTATCTATATCGCCACTGCGGACAATACAAAATCTTTCAGAAAAATAAAGTTGGGCGATCTTCTGCCCCACGCGTTTAAAATAAATACCGGAGTAAATAAATGACAAAAACATTCGTTCTGGATACCAACGTCCTGCTTCACAACGCCGAAAGCATTGAATCATTCGGCGACAACACCGTGGTGATTCCCATGGCTGTAATCGAAGAACTCGATAGATTTAAAACACATAACGATGAACTTGGCCGGAATGCCCGTCAGGTTATCAGACGTCTGGACGCTTTACGCGCCAAAGGCAGTTTGCGGGAAGGCGTGCCTCTTGGCAATGGCGGCACATTGACAATTGCATCCATAAAAGAAAAAATAAAAGAAAACGACATGGATTATGAAGTATCCGATAATAAAATTCTCTACATAGCCTGCCAACTCCACGAAAAAGGAGACAACGTCATATTTGTAAGCAAAGATATAAACGCGCGTCTTAAGGCGGACGCGCTCGGATTGAAAGTAGCCGACTTTGAGAAACAAAAGGTGAACATTGAAGAATTGTACTCAGGATACTGCGAGATCAAAGTTCCCGGCATTTTGATTGACGAATTCATCCGGAATCAGGAGGTGAAAGATGTTGGCACCAAATGCTACCCGAATCAGTTCGTCATGCTTAGGGATGAAGCAAATGAAGGACATACCGCGCTCGGCTATATGACAAACGGAAACACAATCCGGCCACTACCGAGCAAGCATGAACAAGTCTGGAATATCAAACCGCAAAACAAGGAACAAAGAATGGCGCTTCAAATACTGCTGGATCCGGCTATTCAAATAGTCACCCTTGTCGGTCAAGCCGGCACAGGCAAAACACTGCTTGCCCTTGCCGCAGGATTGCAATCCACACTCCGCAATCACCAATACGACCACATACTCGTATCGCGCCCCATCATACCGATGGGCCATGATCTTGGATTCCTTCCGGGCGGAAAGGAGGAAAAAATATCACACTGGATGTATCCCATATTTGACAATCTGGCTTATCTATTAAGGGATGGAACTGATGCCGCCGGCGGCAAGAAAAAGTCAAAAACCACTGTACATGAAAGAATAAACGCTCTCATAAGAGACAATATAATGACGCTGGAAGCCTTGACATACATCCGCGGCCGTTCTATTCCCGGACAATATGTCATAATAGACGAAGCTCAGAATCTCACTCCTCATGAAATTAAAACCGTGATTACACGGGCCGGTGCAGGCACTAAAATGGTGCTGACAGGAGACCCCTATCAGATTGACAATCCTTACCTTGATGCTTCAAGTAACGGATTAACTTACGCCGCTGAACATCTGAAAGAATATGCGATACACGGCCACATAACCCTCAGAACCAGCGAGCGTAGTACGCTAGCCGGTATTGCGGCCAAATACCTGTAAGCCAATGAAAAGAATAGCTTCTCATAAATTATAGCGTATTAAAAATGTTCTTAAGAACGACAATATGCTTCCATGATATAAATAGAAACATAGTCCTATACCCAAGAACAAAACCCAATCAATTGCTGTGACAAGGTGTTTATGGTGAATTGCTATCGTCCTTTGCCTATTTCGCCATTCTTCCTGCTCCCTGATTATATCTACTAATACTGACATCTTAATCACCTCCCCACTACCCATAACTTCTTTTTCATCCATGCTTTAATACAGCATAAACCGTACCGTATCGCGATTATGCCAATAGAATCAACTATTTCCGTTTCGAAGGTTCTCAACAGTGCGAAAGCACATGTTTGCAAAGAGACATAAGAGGCAATGCAACATGGAATTTAGCGGTAGAGGATCACTTTCCCCTATTCTTGCTTTCCGCCCTTGATATGAAAGGTAATATTTCTGATCAGATAATCCTCATCAAAAGGCTTGATCAGGTAACCTGAAGCGCCCAGCTCAAACATTCTGTCTATCACGCACCTGTTGACAAAAGCCGTTATCAGCAATGCTTTGGTCTCGCGCGGCAGTTTGGCATTCTGCATAAACCATATGCCATCATTTTCCGGCATTTTATAATCAACCAGAATAAAGTCGTAAAAAGTCTTTGCCACCAGCTCAACTGCTTGCTTGGCATTGTTACAGCATTCAACTTCATAATTATGCTCAAGAAGCATCTTGGACATTGCGTCCAAAACTGTGTCATCATCATCAAGTACTAGAATTTTCACGTGATTAAAACTCCTGCAACGATTGTGTATAAATCACCCTGATAAATCAACATATTTCTTGAGTTCCCGGAAAACGCTGGGCAATATGCAGATTAAGCATGGATAAAACATGCCTTTTTCAACCAGATCTAATGCAGTAAAAAAATGACAGAGCCGTGGAAAACAAAGAAAACTGAATCTTCCCGTCCTGAAGATCTTGATAATAATCTCGTTACCGGCATTGTGGAAAATATTGTCTATCACGCCGAAGAAACAGGTTACACCGTGTGTTCCGTAAAAGCAGAAGGCCATGAATCGCCCGTAACCGTCGTTGGCAAGTGCCCGGCAATATGGATTGGAGAAACTCTCAAGGCGGAAGGCACATGGGTCCGGCACGAACGGCACGGCTATCAGTTTCAAGCTGATACCATCGTCTGCATTCCCCCGACATCCGCTAAAGGCATAGAAAAATATCTTTCCAGCGGAATGATAAAAGGCATCGGCAAAGTAAACGCCAAACGGCTGGTAAAAGCGTTCGGCACCGACACCTTGAGAATCATAGAAAAGGAATCCAAGCGCCTCGAGGAAGTCGAGGGCATCGGCCCGATAAGACGGCAAAGCATCAAGGAATCATGGATCGAACAGAAAGGCGTGCGCGATATCATGATATTCCTTCAAGGCCACGGCATAGGCTCAGCTCAGTCAATGCGGATATTCCGCCACTACGGGAACGAAGCCATATCATTGATACGCACAAACCCATACAAACTTTGTGAAGACATCTGGGGTATAGGCTTCAAAACCGCTGACTCAATAGCAATGAGCGTCGGCATCGCTCATGACTCAGAAAAACGGGCTCGCGCCGGAATAGTATATGTATTGCGCGAACTGACCGATGAAGGCCACTGCTTCTGCCCGGCTCCGGAACTTATACTGCAGGCCACCACCCTGCTTGACATCCCGGCCGAAATCCTTATGGAAGCACTTAATGAAGAAATTAAAAAGGGAACCCTAATAAAAGAGAATGATAACATCCTTCTTACCCAAATATACAACGCGGAAACCGGAATAACAAAAAAACTTCTCGCCCTGCTCCGCACTCCACCCTCTTTCCCGCCAATAGATGCAGGCAAAGCCGTACCATGGGCCGAAAAGAAAATGGGACTGTCTTTCTCCACTATGCAGTCAGAAGCGCTCGAAATGGCCTTGTCTCAGAAAGTATGCGTCATCACCGGCGGACCCGGCGTGGGAAAAACAACCATCATCAAGGCTCTCGTAGATGTTTTTAAGACAAGAAAATTGACAGTGCAACTCACCGCACCAACCGGCAGAGCCGCCAAACGCATGAGCGAAGCCACCGGTCACGAAGCAAAAACCATTCACCGCATGCTTAAATACATGCCGAACACCGGCCACTTCGAACACGGACCTGACAAACCCATGGAAGGTGATATATTCATAGTAGACGAAACTTCTATGGTAAACATCCTGCTGATGAACGACCTGCTGTCGGCCCTGCCGGATAAAGCTTGCCTGATTCTCGTCGGCGATGTGGATCAATTGCCCAGCATAGGACCCGGTAACGTGCTTGGCGACATCATTAGCTCCAAAGTCATTCCTTGCAAAGAAATGAAAACCATATTCCGCCAGAAGTCAGGCGGACTGATCGTACAAAACGCGCATCACATCAACCACGGCGAACCGCTCGAAAATCCTGAAGACAACACGGACTCGGATTTTTACTTCATCTCCGCCAACGAACCGGACAACGCCATACAACTGATGCTGGATCTGGTATCGTCACGAATTCCGCAACGTTTCAAATTTAACCCCAAAACCGACATTCAGGTGCTCACCCCGATGCGCAAAAACCAGCTGGGAGCAGATAATCTTAACGCTATTCTACAGGAAAAACTAAACCCCACCGGTGAGGAAACACAACGTTTCGGGCGGATTTACAGAACCGGCGACCGTGTTATGCAGATAACAAATAACTACGATAAAGATGTTTACAACGGAGACATAGGAATTATAAAGAACGTTGATACAGTTGATCAATATCTGACCGTTGATATAGACGGACGTGCCGTCAAATATGATTTCCCGGAACTTGACGAACTTGTTCTGGCCTATGCCTGTTCAATTCACAAATCACAAGGCAATGAATACCCGGCCGTAATAATCCTGCTGGCCACTCAGCATTTTAAACTGCTTCAACGCAATCTTCTGTACACCGCCATAACACGCGGCAGAAAACTCGTATGCCTCATCGGATCCCACAAGGCTGTTTATATCGCCACCAACAATGACAAAATAAAACTCCGGCGCACAAATCTGCGTCAACGCCTCCAGGCCGCCACATCACATTGACATAACGCAAGGATTTAAGCCATTTGAAGAAAGACTTTGACGGGATGCCCCTCAGGTCCGCCTTCAGGTCCGGAGCCCCTTCCCCTCAGGTCCGCCCTCAGGGCCGGAGCCCTTCCGGGGCGAGGCGATGACCTTCCGGGTCAGAGGACGGGTCAGAGGACGGGATTTATCATGTTAATCTTTTGGGACAAGAAAGCCAAAGGGATGGAACATAATGATATAACTGAAAAGATCATTGGTTGTGCTTGCAAGGTTTATAATAAAAAGGGCTTTGGCTTTCTGGAATCTGCATACGAGAAATGTCTATTGCTGGAACTTTATAGGGCAGTACTGAAAACAGAATTAACCTGCATTGCAGACAAAGCGCAGCCTCGGGGTTAATTCCGATTTTCAGCGCTTTGCGCCGAAAGATCGGCCCTGTGGGCGGATATTGCGCCGTACTGCAATATCCGGATCAAAAGGCTCTTTCGGCAAGTTGGCACTGTAAAAGTTACGAAACATGGTAAAGAAAATTGAGCATTGAAAAATATTATCCTGTTATCCTGTCCTTATACCCGGAGTACACGAGGGTCTAAATATTTGAAATATTTTCTTCGGATAGCTAAATAGATACGACATAACGCGCAATGCAGGCTTCAATCATGCCGCTCGAACTTCCGGCAAATCACACCCGCCTCCGTCAATAATTCACGGGTCTGCCCGCTGAATTCATATTCGTCTTCGTAAACAACTTCTTTAATACCGGCGTTAATGATCATTTTCGCGCACATCAGACACGGACTCAGCGTGCTGTACAGCACTGCGTCGCGCAGGGCAATACCGTAAAAAGCGGCCTGAACAATCGCATTCTCTTCAGCATGCGAACAAATACACTCACCAAGTTCAGCACCTGAAGGCACATCACTGGCGCAACGGGCACATCCGCCTTCATAACAGTTTTTCACTCCGCGCGGCGTTCCATTATAACCGGTGGATATCACACGCTCTTCCTTGACAATAACAGCCGCCACCTGACGGCGCATGCAGTTTCCGCGCCGCTTGACCGCATGCGCTATATCCATGAAATATGTATCCCAGTCCGGACGTTTCATAGTTTGCTTCACTCCTTCTGCCTGAATCATTCTTTCTGCAGGACATTTCTGTATACTCTACAGGGCCGCATACATCCGCGCAACAGATATTAACATATCCTGTGTCACCGCCTTCATGATCCCCTCTCTTTTTTAATCGCCATTCTCCGTTTATTCTGAAAATATAAACCAAAACCATGCAATATTTTTAGAAAATACAAAAACATGTTTTGCTTAATATTTCACTTTTTGCACATCATTTTCAAAAATGAACATATCACAAACAATTAAAAATAAATTACGAACCCTTCCAGATAAACCCGGTTGCTACATAATGAGAGACAGACGTGGCCGGATTATTTATGTCGGAAAAGCCAATTCACTCCGCAAACGTGTACAGTATTATTTCCGCGACTCAAACCTTAGACGCGCTTCACCCAAAGACCGCAGTCTCATCAGCAGTATACACGATCTCGATTACATAGCAGTTCGAAACGAAGCAGAAGCCCTGCTGATGGAAAGCAAGCTGATCAAGGAAAACAAGCCCCGTTACAATGTCAGCTTCCGCGACGACAAGCGGTTCATTCTTTTAAATGCCGATCCCGGAGCCCCCTTCCCTTCACTCAAATTGTGCCGGATAAAACGCGATGACGGCACCATTTACATGGGCCCCTATCCTTCCTCCGCCTCCGCGCGGGCCGCGCTTGATTTCACAGAAAAACGGTTTGGACTGAGAAAATGCTCCCCGCAGATTCCCGACAAAAACACTCACAATCATTGCCTGAACGATATTGTCCGTTACTGCTCAGCGCCATGTATCGGCAAGGTAACTCAGGAGCAGTATCACGAACGTTTCAACGAAGCCCTCGCATTCCTTGAAGGCAATCGCCCTGAATACCTTTCCGGCTTAATGGAACAGATGCGGGCATCAGCACAGGAACTGGATTTCGAAAAAGCGGCGGCTTTAAGGGACATTTATCTGCGCATACGGGAAATTACAAAACAAAAAGTGCGAATCACATCCACACCCGCGCTGAAAAAAGAACTCGCGATAAACGGCATTAAACAGATAAAAAACATACTGCAACTAAAAAAAACACCGCACATAATAGAAGCCTATGACGTGTCTAATATATCAGGCACATACGCCGTTGCCGGCATGGTCTGCTTTAAAGATGGAATGCCTCACAAAAACAGATACAGACGGTTCCGCATCAAAACAGTGA
>JBFZFB010000142.1:0-13216 GCA_041306605.1 Lentisphaerota bacterium
ATCGGTATTTTCGCAGGAGCCTTTGTATAAACGGCCTGTTTTTCCGGATCGTAAAATATAAGCAAAATATTTCATATACTTGGAGGCGCGAACCGGAATTGAACCGGTGTAACAGGTTTTGCAGACCCGTGCCTAACCACTCGGCCATCGCGCCCCATCAATCAGTAACCACAACAAAATCAACGCAACAGGTTTTGGCCTCAGCTCCGGAGGAGCTTCCGGCTCCGAGGACAGACCCGTGACCTCAGTTCCGGGGAACTTCCGGTTCCAAGGACCTAACCACTCGGCCATCGCGCCGCTTTGTTTAAAATCAAAAAACCGCTAAAACCGCTAGGAACTCCTATCAAAAACATATCATCTATGTCAATGTCATTAGGCTGGCGGTCATGGCTTATCGCATTCGAGAGTAGTCTTTAAACCTTTAATTGGCCGGCCTTGCATATCCGATAAAGCGGCTGAGAACAGCCATAATCCGCCTCCATGCAACAGCTTGAACAACAACTTATTACGGCCTTTCTTCAGTGTGACCTTTACAGAATCCTCTTTCGGTGACCAGTCGCGGTTGCGCACGTTTGTATGCACATTTTTATCATTAACCCAGACAACAATGCCGTCGTTGGCGCCCATACTGAGAACAGCCTTGGTCTCTTTTGGAACGTCAACCCATGTCAGCGCGTATCCTGTTGACATATTAGCCTGGCCGAAAAGTTTTACAAGATGCACCATATGTTCGTAATTAACAGTTCTATCCGGTTCGCGTTCTACTTTCTGCCAGCGGATGGATTCTCCGCATTTTCCGGAATAAAACCGCTTGAAGTTCAAGGGTGCATTTTCTATTTCATTAAACGGCACGTGTTCAAACTTGGCGCCGATATCAAACGGGCCGACGATCAGGAAGCGGGGGATCCCTTCATTGCCGGTTTTTATTGCTTCAAGCGAGACTGGAACGCTGTACCATTTAAGGTTTAATTTTGCTTCAACGTAAAACTCTTCGTCTGGTTTCGGGATGTTTTTCAATACACATGGAATAACCAGCCGCTTGCCGGCCTGTATACGTACCGTCCGTCCGGCTGGCATAACACGGCCGGATTTCGAATAAAACTTTATTTCACCTGCCGCGTTTCCAAACAACATTCCATCCAGCACAGCGGTAACCCCGCATTTGTTGCCGGTCACACCTTTTTCGGCAAATTGCAGGGAAAGCGAGAGGCCTATCATGTCACAAAGTACATGATTGATTTCTTTTTGTTTTGCGCCGCACGAGTAAATCGCTTTCACAATGCGCGGCAAAGCTTCTTCAAATTCCATTTTCACTTTTTTCTGAGCGTCAAAATCATGTTCTGCCGCAAGCAGAAGTTTTTTGCGGATATCAACCAGTATCCGCGGCGTTTTATCGCCGAGCCTGTAGCAAACCTTGTAGGCAGCGAACAGATACTTGTCAGCAGGATTCCGCCAGCGTTCAGCAGAGGCCGGCTTCATCAAATCGGGTGATGCCGGGCGTCCGTCATCCAGGAATGGCGTTATAAAATGACACGCCCCGCGGCCGAGGGCGCAAACGGGATCTGATAACAAACGGGACCTCTGTTTTTTATTGATGTTTACCGATCTTGTGAAGCTTTTGGCGCCGCCCTTGCCGGCGCGCAAAGTTACCTCCAGGTTTTTCCTGCATATTTTCGCCGTAATGCCGACGCGGTGTCCGTCAGCGCTTATCGCGGCAAGGACCGTTCCGGGAATGCCGGCTGATATTTTTTTCATGCCGATGTCAGTGCCGTCAATAATCAGACGTTTTTCAGAATCAATCATAACTCTCAAATGTTTTTCACCGCGCCGCCCCAGACCGATACCTGCGATACCTTTTTTGGGTTTCGATGAAAAATCAACCACGCATCCAATGGAAGGTTCGGCGACACCGCGCTTCACCGGTCCGACAATAGGGGGCACAGCGTCTGAAGGATAATCCATCCGGTAAATGTCCTTCTTCGGGGCGGAACCCGGTGTCATGTTTATGTCCATCTGTGAAAATCTGGCTTTTCTTGGTGTTCCGAATGACATCAGGGCGTTGCCATGCTGGTCGAATCCCCAGTCAATCTGATGGAATGTGCACTTCAGGGAATCGGACCACTTCTTGAATTCTCTGTTCAATTTGGGCCAGGATCCGAATATCTTTTGAATCAGAGCCAATGACACTTCTGTTTTTTTCATTGGATGAGAAGTCCGGAACATTTCATCCCGGTAAACGCGCCATTTTTGAGCAAGCTCCGGTGTGCGCTGAAGGAATGCGGTTGAGATGACATTCGTACCCCTGTCTCCGGGTCCTTTATCAATAAAGTTGCGCAAATTTGTTTTCGGATGCGTTTTCATGAAGGTCAAACCATATTCGGCGAAATTATGTATAGGCGCGCGGTCCAGCACGTTGATGGTCAGTCTCTTTTTTTTCGGCTCATACACATGGCTTGACAGAAAATCTGCGACACCTTCAACGTAGAAGCCGGGCATTTCTGTTGTTCTGCGGTTCAGGCAATATTCATAAAGATGGACACATTCATGTATGAGAATATAGCGGCTGTGATACACATTACTTGGCGATTGATAAGCGCAGAAGAAGCCTTCCTGCGTGATTCCGCCGGCACCGTAGCCGAAATGCATGTAATCAGAAAGCATGGCTTCTATGAGCGACTCCCTTGTTACGCCGTAAACGCAGGCCATACGCCTGTAATCAATACCGGGTATCTCGCGGCCGAACAGCTCGACATAATGCGGATAAGCCATTTCCAGCAATGTCAGATATTCACACGCTTTTTTTGCGGCGAAATCCGTCTTTAGCGCGTAGTGTTGACTTACATACCATGTGAAGCCGGGAGTGTTCTTGATCATATTGTCGGAGAAAGTAGGCGGAATCAAATCACCAACGCACGCAATCTTGATATTCTTCAATGTTGATGTCCTGCCGGATACCACGATTTCTGCCGGTGTTTCTTCCGGTGTTGGAACCCTTTTGTATTTTTTCATACACTCCCCTGTTTTCACGTTTCAATTGTAACTGTTAAACCACTCTGTAGCTTTTGAGTAAAAGGTCTTACTTATCGTAAAGAATTTCGCACGCTTTCTTTATAATCTGTCTTACCGGCAGGTTGTTGGGACACTTTTTCTCGCACTTACCGCACGCTGTACACTTGTTAAGATGCAAGTTGGCATCCCACTGTTTGGCGTTAAATGTTTTTTTAGCCTGCTTGATTCCCATGTATTTATAAGCGTTATAATAAGCCAGCGCTTCGCCAATATTGATTCCAGCAGGGCAGGGGCGGCAGTAACCGCAGGCGGTACAGCGCGGATCATCAGTATCCATAAGTTCATTCACGCGTTTGAGGATTTCAGTAGCGCCATGCTTGTATTTCGGCATGGTTTTCTGTATCCACTGGGCGTATTCAACTTCTTCAACAGAACTGAATCCAATAATTGGATGCACATTGGGCAAAAGCATCAGATAGCGCAGGGCCAGTTCTTTCAGTTCCTCGTGTCCCGCCAGGAAGCCGCCGGCGAGCGGATTCATCGCTATGACCTTGATCCCTTTATCGGCGCAGTATTCCACAACCTTGAGACGTGTTGTATCTGTTACGTTTAACGGCATGGTAACGGTTTCAAATTTTCCCGTCTTGAGAAAATCTATCACTGTTTCAGGGTCGGCGTGCGTTGTGATGCCGAGATGATCCCACTTGTCATTATGCGCCATAACTCCCTCGTACCAGCCGCCGGGCTTCATGGCTTCCTTGAATTGTTCACGAGTGTGAGTTGTCCATAAATGATAATAATCCACACGCGGCAGGTTAAGGCGTTTTAATGACTGGCTGAAAACCTGTTTGAGTTGATCGGATGTTCTTACGCTGAATCCGCCTTGCGGTTGGAATTCGCCAAGTCCCCGCCCGCCGTCGCCCGGTGTGCATTTTGTGGAGACCATCACGCGTTCCCGGTAATCAGAATGGTTGACGGCTTCGCCAACCCACGATTCGGAGTTTTCTTTTTCATCCTGCCTGCAGTAACACGGTGATGTGTCGATATAGTTAAAGCCCGCGTCTATCGCGGCCCGCAGAGTTTTGACCCCGGAACGTCTGTCCTTCATGCGCATAGCGCCAATAGCTATTTTGCTGATTTCCATAATCCATTAAGTATCCAATGTCATTGCCAACAACTCAATACAAAATACCAATCTTTCGCGTTAACTTCCTGCAAATATGATTGAAACACTGAAAAAATAATATCAGTATTAAGCTTTATTCGCGCCAAATAAGAAAGGAAGACTTATGAGAAACATCAAACTATGCTGGGACCCAAAAACAACACCGAAAGAACTGCAGTCCACCCTCAAAACATTGAGTGCTAATTATCCCATAACTCAGGGGAAAGGCTCTGGTATAATGGTTTTGTTTGAAAAAAAAGGGAAAGACGGACTCTGCGAAGCGCGTTTGAGCGGGAAATCAGCGGCGGTGCGATACTCAACACCCGCGCAGGCGGCCCGCGCCGTCGGCGCCTTGCTGAGCGGTATCATTAAAAACAATGGCGTCTACCGCGAGCATACTCCTTTCTCCACGCTGGGTATCATGCTGGATTGTTCTCGAAATGCCGTCATTACGGTAGAACATATTAAGACATGGATGCAGCGTCTGGCATTGCTGGGATACAACATGATAATGCTGTATACCGAAGATACTTATGAACTGCCGGGCGAACCTTATTTTGGATATCAACGCGGCGCGTACACGGAAAAGGAATTGAGAGAAATTGATGCGTATGCCGCCAGACTGAATATAGAAATAATTCCATGCATACAAACACTGGGCCATCTTGAAAAAATATTGCGCCATTCCGCGTATCATCAGGTCAGAGACACAGGAAGTGTAATGCTGGTCGGAGAGAAGAAGACCTATGAGCTTATAGACAAAATGATCGGCCACTGGAAGAAAATCTGCCGCACTAACCGTATTCATATCGGCATGGATGAAACTCATGATATCGGCCGTGGCAGGCACCTCGATCTGCATGGATACCGTGATGGTTTCAGTCTCTTTAATGAGCACCTTGCTGAAGTTGTCAAGCTGTGCAAAAAGCATAAATTGAAACCCATGATATGGTCGGATATGTATTTCCGGCTTGGTTCTAAAACCATGGATTATTACGACGCCAAGGCCGTAATTCCAAAAGCAGTAATTCAAAAGATTCCTAAAGATGCTGAATTGGTATATTGGGATTATTATCACGATAACAAAGAGTTTTATCTCGATTGGATCAAACGGCACCGCGAAATGGGCAAAGAACCGCTGGTAGCGTCCGGAATATGGACATGGTGCAGATATTGGTATGATCATGCCATTACAGAAAAAAACGCCGGCCCCTGTATAGAGGCATGCTATGAAGCCAAAGTAAAAGAACTGTTTTTCACTCAATGGGGCGACGATGGCGCATATTGCGACCACGATTCAGCGTTTGCCGGTATGGTTTACTGCGCGGACAAGTCATACGGGAACAAAGAGCCTGAAAAAGCATGCCTTGAAAAACGTTTTGGCGCGGTTTGCGGCGGAAGCTATGCCGCTCATATACTCGCTGGTAATCTTTACGGTGACATGTGGAGCGATCCTTTTTTTGATGCAAGCTTTCGAAATCAAACCGGCGGCAATCTGAAACAAATGGCAGCAATTGCGAAAAGATTTGTTGTGCTGGCAGAAAAACTGAAAAAAGTTGCCAACGATCGCGCTACGGGCGATTTGAAACATGCCTATCACATTGCGCGCGCATTTGCGGAACGTTACAAGCTGTCCGCTAACCTGCTCTCCGCATACAGGAAGAAAGACAAAAAAGCGCTACGATTGACCGTAAGGCAAATACCGGCAGTCATAAAAAGTATCGCGGACTTTGAGAAATCGTTCCGGGCTATGTGGATGAATCATAACAAGCCGCAGGGAATTGAAACAATTCAGGCCCGTTTCGGCATGCTTCGCGCGCGATATATGGAGATATCTCAACGGATAAACGAATATATTAGCGGTAAAGTAAAAACAATACCTGAACTTGATTCATGATTTTTTGTGATATCCGGGTTTAAACTTCAGGCAATAGTATTGAAAATATACTGCCTTTTCCGGGCTCGCTTTGGACTTCTATCCGGCCTCCGTGTTTTTTAGTTATTTTCCGGCAAAGCGAAAGGCCCAGTCCAACGCCGCCGACATTGTCACGGGCTTCGGGATTTATCCTGTAAAATGGCCTGAAAATCTTGCTGATTTCATTTCTTGCTATTCCTTCTCCTTCGTCACAAACCGATATTTTTATCATAGAACGGTTACATTTTCTGAAAACACGTTCGACAGTAATTCTTACAGGCGTTCCGTCGGGCGAATACTTAACCGCATTATCCATAAGATTGAAAATCACCTGCGACATCGCCGTTTTGTCAATCCGTATCATTAAAACCGGCGTGTCAGTGTTCGCGTCATTGTTTTTCAAAACCTGTAGTTTGAACTCACGTCCGTGGCCCCGATTATTTCGTTCCTTGAAGGACTGCAACAAGGTGCCGATAAAATTTTCCGCGTTAACATTGGTAAAAGAATACACAACAGCCTTATTCTCCTGCCGCATAAAGAACAGAACCCGCTCAATCATATCTGCCAGCCTGTCGCATTCTCTTACAATCGTTCCAAGGAACTCCTTGCGTTTAACCGCTTCATGAACATGTTCAAGGTAAAGGCTTTCTGCCAGCATTTTCATTGATGATACCGGTGTGCGCAGATCATGCGACACGCCCATTACAAAATCACTTCGCGCTCTGGCCCTCTGTATTTCAAGTCCTGCTTCCCTCAAAACCAGCCATGTCGCGCCCACGATAACACCGGCAAGCAGTAATATTCCCCAGCCGTATAATCGCGCCCGCACCTTGGCGGCATGTATGATTTCCGCCGGATCCCCCGTAAACGCGGCTATTTTTACAAGATTAAAAGGAAAAAAGAGATTGCGTTCAGCCAGCGGTCGCTCCGTGAAGCCGGAAGCGGTCCGGCTTCCTGATGCGGACTGTCCGCTTAAAGAATCGCTGATAACTATTTTCGATTTTTCAGGAATCATCGGACCCGACATGGTCAAATGAATCCCGCCGCCTGAAATTCCGCTAACAACATGTGAAAGTTCTTTTCCGAAACCGTCCATGTTGATCTCGTAACCAGCGTAAAGATTTTTTCTGCTTTCCACGGATGAAAAACAATAAAAATTATCATCAACTTTGAGCCATATAATATCAGATTCATTTCCCGACGAAGCCACTTCCTGCCGTAAGGTCATCAGGAGCCGTTCATTTTCACCGGATATCTGGTTTTCCGGGGGGATATAATCCCATCCCGGTCTCAACTTGTCGCCCAGAACATCAGTTGGATCCTGAGGATACAGAAACCCCCACGGATTTGTGAAGAGAAACACCCTTTTTATGTTGGCATTGGATTTCTGAAGGCGGTCTGCCGTCGTGTTCAGGTCCTGAAATTTTGAACTGCGCCTCAGACAGTCCAGCATGGCGGACCTTACCTGTTCGAGATCGTCTTCAAGCCGTGTTTTGATTCTTTTGACAGCCGTTTCGATGGCATTAGCGGCATTAATTTCCCGCTCCCGCTCCAGAACCAGCTCCCAATGCCTTAGAGCGCGGCCTGCCGCAAGACTTAAAATTGCTGTAGGCAGAATTACAAGTACAAGAACAATCAATGCCAATCTGATTTTCATATATTATATAGAACAATGCCCGCCCGCGTTAATGTCTTGACCAGCCGGCCGGGCGTTAATATATCCATCCGCGGGGCCGGGATGGGATTATTTTATTTCAAGTCTCATAAGCCACTCTTTGACCATGTTAACGTCATTGGCATTAGGACGCAATTTTAGGTAAGCTTTATAGTGCCTGACCGCGTTCTGCTTGTCATTCAGATAATCATCGTAAAGAACACCGAGATTATAATGAGATTCAGCATCGCTCGGATCTATACGCAGTGCGCTGAGGTATTCTCTTTCTGACTCCTTGTATTTTCCTTCTTTGGTGTAGACGGTGCCCATATTGTAGTGCATGTCCCGCATTTCCATATCGGTCGCCATCATCACTTCACCGCGTGTTTTTTCGATCAAGTCCGACATTTTTTCCGCTTTAACAAGCCGGTAATCTCTTCTTTCCATCTCTTTACGGACTTCTTCCAGTTCCTTTGCGGTCTTGTTTAGAACAAAATCTTTTTCTGATGCGGCGGATTTTGTGGCCACAAGCTCACCCTCCAAACGAGGGATCTGCTTGAGCAGGTCGTTTATCACCCGCTTATGGTCCTTTTCGACAGTTTTCGATTCTTCCAGCTTTTTCTCTAAATCCTTCTGTGAATCGAGCACCTGCCTGGCCTTTGCTTGCCCCTCCATTGCGGCGCTTAGCTCTTTCTTTAGATCAGCGTTTTCCTTCTGCACCTGTTTGAATAGGTCTGATCCCGGTTTTACCGTTCCATCCTGTTGACCCGCGGGTGTTGATGTTGCAGAACCGCTTGATTTTGCCTTCAGCTCGTCCAATTCACGGGTCAACAGATCTTTCTCGCTCTTGGCATTGGCAAGACTTGACTCAAGCTGTGCAACTTTTTCTGTATCTCCACTCGACGATGCTTTTTCAGCGCCCAATTCCTGAATTTTCTGCACCAGCTGTGAAACACGGTTTTCCATATCTTTTATTTCGCCGGACAACCGATCGTTTTCTTTTTTCACCTGATCCTTGTTCTGCGTAATTTCATTTATCTGATTCCGGAGCTCCAGATTGGATTTAAGCAGTTCATTATAGGCATCAACATTAACAACACCTTTCGCTGTCGCAGTGTTATCGGAGAGCGTTTCTTCTTCAATTTGTTCTTCCACTTTTTCGACAGATTTTTCTTTTTTCACCTTCGGCAGCTCCGTCACATCTTCTTCCACCTTCGATGGCTCTGTCACATCTTCTTCGTTAAAACCGGAAAGAACATCGGTAAGTTCTGAAATATTGGTGTTGGCAGCAGTGTTTTTTTCCTGTACTTCAGAACTTATCAACGCCTGATTATCTGCTGCCGGTTTCCTGGTGGCTGATTCACCGTCTTCCCACGACCATGAGAAATCTTCTGTCGCGGCAAAACATGTCGCGCACATCAATATCGCAAAAACCACACACAAATAAAAATTAACTTTCATCTTCACCGTCTCCCAGTGCACCGTCTCTTTAAAAATTATTTTATCACCTTACCGCTTTCACCGGCTTGGTGCCGTCGCTACCGACGGACCTTAATGGCTTTATCTGCTTTTTTGTGTCTTTCTGAAGCGAAAACGACTCATCGCCGCTCACTATTCTGGGTGTCAGAAAAGCTATGGTTTCTTTAGTTTCTTTCACATCTGCTTTTGACTTGAACAGTAATCCCAATAGGGGAATGCGCCCCAGAAAGGGCACGCTGTTTTCAAGTGTTCGCTTACCTTCTTCTATCATTCCGGCAATAATAATTGTTTCCCCGTTTTTTACCAGTACACTTGTCGAAGCCTCCGCTTTCTGAACTATTGGAATAGGATACATGGCGTTGTAAAAACCGTCAACAGCGCTTACTGACGGCTTTATGACGACCGCAATAAAACCGTCATCATTGATTCTGGGAGTTACATGCAGGGTCACGCCTACCGAAATGAATTTTATTGATTCCCCTATGACATTTGTCGAACCGCTCTCATAGTTTACTTCGGCATATGGCTGCTCCCGCACGGTTTGGATTGACGCTTCCTGCCCGTCAAGAACCGTGACATGCGGATTGGAGAGTATTTTGGTTTCTCCTATTGTTTCGATTGCGTCCAGAACGACATTCAAATCGGTTCCGTCCATAATTGTGCTGTAATTGAGCGTTCCAAAACCCGAGCCGCGCGCGCTGACAGAACCCATCGGCGAGGCAATCGGCGGACTTACCTTAATATTTGCGGAAAAGCGCGGATCCAAACCCTGAAACAGATGTTGCCATTCTATGCCGAGCTTATACTCGTCACTTAAATTAACCTGAACTATTTTGGCTTCAATAAACACTTCCTTTGGCCGCTTGTCAAAAGTCTTTATAACTTCCTCTATTTTGGCCATGGTGTGAGGAAGCTCCGTTACAATCAGAGTCTTGCTTCGTTCGTCAGCATATAAAGAGCCGGCTTCTTTGCCGATCAGAGGGGTGATGTGAGCTTTTATAGTGTCCAGTGTGGCATATTGGAGCGTGAAAGATTTTGTTATAGTGGGGAAAACCCTTGAAATGGTGGAAACATCAGCTTCATTGATGATCGCTTTCATCTCCGCGATCTTCGCCGGCGTGTCAATAAGAACCATCGTGCCGGTAGCCTGATCAGGAACAATTGTGCCGATGGAACTTTTCACTGAGTCAAGAAGCGCGACCACCCGCGCCGTATCGGCAAATCCCAGTTTCACGATTTCAACTTTTTTATTGTCAAAGAAGCTCGTGCCGTAAAGCTTCTTGTATGTTTCATCCGTCATTATCCTGATAATGCCGTCTTTAATTTCATAGGCAAGACTGTTGGCCGATAACACCACTTCCAAGGCATCAGCAACCGTGACATTGTTAAACCTGAGCTTGGCGGCGGTAAGCCCGGTTACATCCGTACTGATAACTATGTTCTTTAATCCTCCAAAACGCGCCAGAGATTCAACCATCTGGACGACATCCATAGGCTTAAGAGCGTTAAAATCAGGCACCTTGTTTTGCAGACCAGCCAGATCGTAATCCCTGAGCCGCTTGGGTGCAGACCTTATTTCTGCTTGAATTGAAGAAGAAGAAATTTGCTCTGATGTTACGGTATTGGAATCCGTCACGCTGACGGCCGGGGTCTGACCAGGAAGAATCGCCGGCATTACAATCAATGCAATGCCGGAAAACAATCCTGTCAGCAATCTGTGCATACCCTGTGTTTCCATGTTAATCAAATCTTTAAAAAGTCCATACGTCTTGAAATATTTTGTTATTCAATCGTAACCTTCTCTTTACCCAGCTTGAACGTAACCTTGTCGCCAAGTATCTGATCCAGTTCAACATCCTGTCCGTTTACAGACATTTTGTCTCCAACGCCAAGAAAATGCATTTTGTTGTCTGTTTTGTCCACAATAATCACTTCATATTCACGCGGATTGTCAGGTTTTGCATATACTGCCATAAGCGTGAAGTTTTCCTTCATTGTCTTTATAATCGGATCAGCGGCAACCTGAACCACCACCTCTGTAGTGTTGGAAACCCCGATTTGCACACCGGCATCAGGCTTAACGAATTTGCCGCCATTACTAAATCGTGTTAAAATATCCTCTATACCCGGAGATGCTGTTTCATTTTTGTTTGTATTGCTTACACCAGTCGGGTTTTCCGGGCCTGTATTGGACGAAGTCTCCCTGCTTCTTTCTCCCGCTATCTGAATATTAGCCCATATTTCCCATCCTGAACAACAAATCATCAAAACCGAGGCCAAAGCCAGACCCCTGTTTACAAGCGTCATTACAGGTATTTTCTCAAATTTCTTTTTGTGTCCCTGAATGACCGGTGAACTTCCGCCTATCATTCCATCCATGGCCGCAATAGACTCAGGCACTTCTGCTTTTTCTTCTTCCTTTGCCTCCGGTTTGGCCTCTTCTTTCTTGTCTTCTTTTGCTTCCGGTTTTGCCTCGGATTTTGCTTCGGACGCAGAAGCTTTGAGGCTTTCTGCTAATTTCTTGGCCGCTTCTTCCTTTTTCTTTTCCTTGCTTATCGCTTCTTCGTTCTTTGGCTTTTCCTCTTTTTTTTCGACAGGTTTCGACTGTTCTTTTTCGGCTGGCTTTTTGCCTTCCTCTTTTGCCGGCGCAGGATTGGACGAAGGACTCTGCTTGCCGCTGTCTTTTTCTTCGTTCTTTTTATCCCCGCTACCTTGAATAACTTTTAACAGTTTTTCTTCCGGGGAAGCCTGTTCTTCTGCCATATTGCACCTTCAAGAATTATCCTGTTTATAACAAACCAAGAAAATCTAAAAACAATCCACCTGTCATATTTTTAGCGGACAAATCACTTTTTTAAATCAACAATGATTCCGGATGCACTTCTTCATCAGAAAAAGCATCTTCGCTATCATCGAATACAGGTTTGATATCCGCGTCTATAACCTGCTGGACCATTTCCTTATCGACGACCTTTTTATCATACATCACAAGGCATTCCAACAAGTTGTGACATAAAAATGAAAGTTTTCTGGGGTACCCCTGCGTGGTTTCCCATATAAGGGTTGTTGCCTCATCATTAAACAGGGGGGTATCCCCCTTGAAACCAGCTTCTTTTAGGCGAAAATCAATGGTTTTCCGGACTTCATCGCGGTCTATGGGATTAATCACGTACTTTAAAGCTATTCTATCCCAAAAGTTCTTCATTTTGCTGATACGCGGCAATAATTCCATCTGCCCCACTAGAATTACCTGCAGAATTTTGTATTCGTTGGTTTCATAATTAAGGAGAATCCTTAAAATTTCCAGAACAAAATCAGGCAGGATTTGAGCCTCATCAATCAGAAAAACTATAATTTTCTGCTCTTCCACCCCTTTTTTAAACAGCACCCTTTCTATCGCCTCTATGTAATTTAAAACACCAGCCTTTTCAGGCATATTAATATGCAAGAGGCCTGCCAGCCGGGAGAGAAATTGTTTCTCGCTCCTAAAATATGGATTGAGCATCATATGCAACTGAATGTTTGTGTCTTCACTAAGAATCTGCGCCAATTTCCGGCTCAAAGTGGTTTTGCCGGTGCCAACATCGCCAAGAATAACACTAAGCCCTCTTCGTAACTTGATGGCTATCTGTAAACGATAAAAGGCGGCTTTATGCTCCCGGGAAAGAAAAAAGAAGGCCGGATCCGGACTTGTAGAAAACGGCTCCTTGTCCAATCCAAGTATTTCATAATAGCTCATAAATACACGTCTCTTTAACAATATTGCTTGCAAAGAAGTGTAAGAATTATCTTACAATATTGTCAACGGCAATATGGAAACATTCTTGCATACTTTTTGATGCAGAAAAGCATATTATTGCAAATTCATGCAAAATGCAGTTAAATAACAAAACCAACACGGAATTATAAGCTGTTTTTCCTTGTAATTAGGGGCTTAAACGCTTTAGAATATAGGGTAGATAGATACGGATGTATCTCGGGGGGGGGGGGGGGA
>JBFZFB010000143.1:0-13332 GCA_041306605.1 Lentisphaerota bacterium
TGATGCACGCAGTTTGGTGTCGATTATTTTCTGTTCCGGTTCCGTCGGGATGTTTATGTTAATTTCTAACAGAAGAGGTGTTTGTCAAAAGCGTGTTGAGATTTGGGCAACACGCCGTCAAGCGGATAAATAAGGATTGATCAGGAGTAGGGGAATATATTCGAATTCCTGTGCAGGTGTTTGTAACATGGCAAGCATGAAACATTTCTTATTTAGTGTCTTGACCCCTTCAGGGTCAGATAGTATGAAAGGCAAAACCTCCTGGACGCTGTTGAGGGAAAACGTCAAAATTATAAGGAGGTTTTGTCATCTTCAGAGAATAAAACGGCTGATTCTGCCGGTCTGGCGCGCAAATAGTTGAAAATATCTTGACTGACAAGGCCGGAGATGTTCCTCTTATTGTATGCAAAAGAAGGCCCGGAAATGGGCGTTATAATGTCAGAAACAGAGATCGGCATTCCTGACAAAGTTATGGAGGTTGATGTCACAGAAATCTATAGTATTCTGTGACATTAACAAATCTTGATTTTAGTGTATGGAATGATATAAGTGTCAGAAATAAGTATGCATATTTCTGACGGTTAATGATGATGAAAAACAACTATTACATTGCGCGTAAGATACTTGCGAGGATAATACGCGGAACGGCCAGATCGCCGGCATCAGCAATTGATTTTCTCGATCTTGGGGCTCGTACGGCTGTGGATCAGGCACTGTCCCGGCTTGTGCGGCGGAAACAGCTGTATAGGGTGGGTCGCGGATTGTACGCTATACCACGTATTAGTCAGTTTACCGGCAGCGCCATGACGTCGTCAGCGGATGATATCGCAAAGGCGCTGGGACGTAAGTTAAAGATACGTATATTGCCTTACGGTGGACTCGCCGCGAACCTTCTTGGTCTTTCAAGTCAGGTTCCAGCTAAAATGATTTATCTTACCGATGGGCGCGGACGTACGATTCGGATGGGAGCACAAACACTTTACTTCCGTCATGTGTCGCCCAGGACTCTGGCGGTTACAGGATGCATGGCGCCACTTGTGTTTCAAGCGCTCCGTTATCTGGGACGGAAAGGAATCGCGATGCAGGAGATTGTACATCTTAATCATTTGCTCAAGAAAAAACATAAACAAGAGCTACTAAGGAATCTGCCAAATGCGCCCCAATGGATGAGGCCTGTTTTGCTTCAGATCGCCGGCTCTGATTTACCAGAGAGCAATCATGGACAACATAGCCAAAACCTCAATTGATATACGTACGCAGATGTTTAGGGAAGCCGCCGTTATTAGGCCTGAAATGTCCCCATCCATAATGGAAAAGGATTTTTGGGTGTGCTGGACACTGCATCGGTTGTTTGAGGTAATGCGTTTCAAGCCACATTTGATCTTCAAGGGCGGCACATCGCTGTCAAAGGCGTACAAGGCCATAGAACGGTTTTCAGAAGATGTTGACCTTTCGATCAGTCGCAGGGATCTTGGCTTTGCCGATGACCGTGATCCCGAGCAGAAAGGTATCAGCAAGAAAGAAGCAAAAAGGCGTTTGGATGCATTAGTGAAAGGCTGTAAGGAGATAATTGCCGATAAACTTCTGCCGGAAATGCGCGCTGATTTTGCTTCTGTGATTGGAAATGACGGTTGGCAACTGGACTTGGATTCCAAAGATGCGCAAACGCTGACGTTCGCATATCCTAAAAGCGCTATGGAATATGGGCTGGGATCATACATCAATCCGGTTATTCGTCTCGAACTGGGCGCCCGTTCCGACGATTGGCCCGCTGAAGACTCCGAAATCAGACCCTATGCCGCGGAAGTTTTCCCCGATTACTTCACAACTGCTGCTTCATGTCTGGTACACGTTCTGGACGCAAAACGCACTTTCTGGGAGAAGGCTACGATTCTACACTCCGAATATCATCGTCCATCTGATAAACCGGACAAGGGGCGGCTGTCCCGGCATTATTACGATTTGTACCTGCTCTCAAAGCTGAAGACCGGGCAGGATGCTCTTGCCCGTCGGGATCTTCTTGAAAGGGTTGTAATTCACAAGACATTCTTCTTCGCATGTTCATGGGCCAATTATGAAACGGCATTGCCCGGAAGTTTCCACTTGGTGCCGTCCACGATGCAAGCGAACGCGCTTCGAAAAGATTATGAACAGATGCAGGCAATGATTTTCGGAAAGGCACCTGAATGGGATGAAATCCTCAATGGTCTGGCGGAATTGGAAGACAAAATCAATAGAGGGATTGCATGGTCAGCCCTGAAGCGGATAAATAAGGATTGATCAGGAGTAGGGGAATATATTTGAATTCCTTTGCAGGTGTTTGCAACATGGCAAGCATGAAACATTTCTTATTTAGTGCCTTGGCGTCTGACGCCTGTATCACCTTGAAAAAATCACCGCCGATCTATCTCCTTTACATGCCAAGAGCAAGGAGAAGCCGGATAAATTCAGTGGACGTCACTCAGACATATTTCACGATGAGATATATAATTTTATGGCAGGTTTTCTGTTTGGCTAATTGGGAAGAGGGATTAGAAGTGACTGAACCGCAACTGTTAGTCCGAAAACTGTGGAACTATTGCAATATTCTCCGCGATGATGGGTTGTCGTTCTGCCCTTGCTAAGGCTACGGCGTGACGAAATGGAGATTATGAGGAGTAGGATGGATTCGTGGGCAAACCTGTTGCATTTGGTTTGTAGCCGTCAGATATCTTCTCTCTTACTGATTCATGAAAGAGGTCGCTTTTCGCGATCTTTCTTGGCTTCTGCCCGAGCATCTTCCATGTCAAGCCTTTGTAAGAGTCATGTTGCTCAGCCAGTGGATCAGGTTTGATTTTTTCCACTTCTTTGACTTTGAACTTTAGGCCATGTGTTCGGGCTTTCTCGATCATCCAGAGCAGGGCTATGTCTGATAGGCCGACGCGGGAATATCCCCCACCGACATCGGAATGCACACCGGCAAACCACATCTCATTCACGCGATTCTTGTCTTTCTTCCACCTGAGAACAGGGAAGGATATGCGTTTCTCGTCCAGGGCCATGGCGTGATAACCAGACACCACATTGGCAGGTAGAATGTTGTCCTTATAATCCTTGATCAAGGCTGTTTTGACTGTGTCCCATACGCCAACCATTTCGACAGGGATATCGAAGAAACGACCTGGCCTCTTAAATTTAGATGCTTTCTTCTTGGCAAGGAACATGGTACTTCCTTCTTCACAATCTCTGGAAGCTTTTGGAATTCCGCTCCAGTATATCAGGTGGGAGAGTAGTCTTGCGATATACGCGCCACGGCTGAATCCAAAGATGAAGACCTTGTTGTTTTCTGTCTTATATTCACCATCAGTGTACATTTCCTGCAGGAATGAGTAGCCCCATAGCAGACGATCGGTGATTCCTTTGCCTATGACCCCGCCTGCAAGATATTCCTGGAAACCGGTACCAACGCCTTCCTCGTAATGTTGCCGCTGTTTGCCATCAAGAGAGGCAATGGCATCCGACATCTTTTTGACATTGCTGGTTGCTTCGAGCTTGTCTTCCTTCTGGTCGGGAGTGTTCCATGTCCCATCGAATAGTACGACCAAGTTTCTTATGTTAGCCATTTCTTATCCCTCAGCTTTGCCACCTTCACATTACAGATCCATCGTCACCGGGCGCAGTCACGAGTTTCCATTCTATGGTTTCAGGAACGTATAGTCCCAGTGAGAATACGGAAACTAGAGAGTAAAGTATGTTGTTATGGAATGTAACGCGGTACAATTGGATGTTCCCTTTTGCTTTTATGATGTCTTCCTGTGTGCGCTTTTTCCAATAGAAACCATAAAACGAGCCATGTATGGTTTCGATTCCGCCTTTTGGAGAGGAGGCGGTCTTGTCCATTCCCTTCGGATGGTTCTCAACGTTGAAACTCATACAACCGACAGTCATCAAAATTATCGAAAAGGCTAGTACGAAGAGTGGCGTTTTCATATTCTTCATCTCATTTGTGATATTTCACGACCAATTATTAACGCCTAATCGTAACAATTCAGGACCGCAAAGTCAAACAGGCCAGATTTGGGAAGATAATTGGCAAGGATGACGGCATTTGTACGTAAATTTAAAGTGACAATAGGATCGGTATGAGGTACATTACAAATATGCCAATGAGTTTTGCATATCGAAAAGTTACACAAGCGCTGAATTATTTTGCCGAACAGAACGGTGGGCAAATCAACAAAATGAAAGCGCTTAAATTGCTTTATTTTGCCGACCGTTTCCATATACGCAAATATGGACGTCCTATTACCAATGACGAATATTTTGCGATGAAAAACGGACCAGTTCCTTCAGGCGCAAAAGACTTGGTAGAGGGTAGCGATTTTAGACCTGATTTGGAAAAGGCTTATGCTGGCCAATATCTTGATCCCGTTGATCGTTATGAGTATTCTTCCATAGCAAAGCCTGATTTCGAAGTGTTTTCACAAACCGATGTGGAATCGTTGAACTATGCATTGGAACATTTCGGGTGTTTTGATCAATTCAAGTTGGCTGAGCTAACTCATCAATATCCCGAATGGAAACGGCATGAGGTGGCCCTCAACAGCGAAGCTACTTCCAGAGTAAAAATGAATTTTAGTGATTTTCTTGATGACCCTTCAGCTAACGTTGATTACTGTCATAAGCTTAGTGAAGATGATCGTTCCTTGCGTCGAGAGGAAGTCAAGGAGTTGTGTGCAATACATAACCTTTGGAATTGAGGCCATATATGGAGTCGTCGAACCTGCCTATTGATCTGCGACTTACTCTCAGGTCTGGTACGGTTTACTATTTTGAACATAGAGGACTTAGTTCCGGTGAACCTCATTTTTTTATTGTTCTTAACGCTAATCCACAGTCGGATAAAGTGCTGATTCTTGCCGTGGGGTCTTCGCAAATAGACAAAGTACACCGCAGACGTGCAGGTCTCCCTCCTGAATCTCTTGTGGTTATTGATCAATCGGATTATTCCGATTTCTCTAAGCCAACGATTATTGACTGCAATCAGGTGTTTGAGTTGTCCATGGAGGAATTGATTCAGAAGTTCAATGCAAAGGAATTGCGTCATCATTTGGATTTGCCTGAAGAAGTCTTGAAAAAGGTTTGGATAGGCGTGAGGCGAAGTCCGCGTGTGGACGAGATCCATAAACGATTACTTCCGTCAGATGCAGTAAATTTATAAAAGGTGATTATATGACTGCACCAGGGAGATTGGATGGTCAGCCCTGAAGCGGATAAATAAGGATTGATCAGGAGTAGGGGAATATATTCGAATTCCAGTGCAGGTGTTTGTAACATGATGAACATGAAACATTTCTTATTTAGTGTCTTTGTGCCAACCTCTCTATCACCAGATACTTTTATGTTTGAACAAGCTGATATGATGCTAGATGTATTGACCCAGCTTTAATCAAAATGCGAGGTTGCGCTCTGTCATTCATGAGGATGGTGTAAAAAGCCATGAATGGTGAAAATAATATGAAACTTTTATTTGTTATGCCGAGATCAGGGTTATACAAAAAGGGAAGAGGATTTAGGAAAAACCTAACTTACGCGCCTTTGACTTTAACAACATTGGCCTCATTAGTTCCAAAAGAACTGAATGCCGAAATGCGGATCATTGATGAAGGTGTTGAAGAATGTGACTATGACTCTCTTGAACCTGATATTGTTTGCTTGACAGGGATAACGGGACATATTCTGCGGTCTTATGAAATAGCCGATAGTTTCAGGGAAAGAGGGATAACGGTATTCTTGGGCGGCGTTCACTCAACTCTTATGCCGGAAGAAGCAAAACAGCATGCCGACGTTGTTGTATCCGGTCACGCCTACCGAACATTTCCGCAGGCATTAATGGATTGGCAAAGAGGAATCGTAAAGGGGTTCTATAAGGACGATAATCCTTGTTTCGAGGGCATACCTCGTCCGCGAAGAGATCTGCTGAATAAAAAAGGATACATCACGATTAATACAACGCAGGCGGTTTTTGGCTGCCCATGTAATTGTGAGTTTTGTGTCATCAGCGTAATGAAAACCGGTTATCACCACAGGCCGATCACGGAAGTTATCGAAGATATAAAAGCTCTTAAATCCGATTTAGTTTTCTTTTTAGACCCATCTCCGATAGAGAACAAAGAATATAGCAAAGAATTATACAGGCAGATGGTACCTCTGAAAATCAATTGGATGGGGTTGTCCACGTCGAAAATAATCGATGACGATGAACTATTATCTTTAGCTCATAAAAGTGGTTGTGCAGGTTTGCTGATTGGCTTTGAGTCAGTATCAGAAAAAAGTTTAAAAAGAATGAATAAGAGCTTTAACAGTCTTGAAAAACACTATCGTCTCGTGAAAGAACTCCATAAAAGAGATATCGCCATTATGGGTTGCTTTGTCTTTGGTTCTGACGAAGACGATAAATCGGTTTTCAAGGAGACGGTGGATTTCTGCATCGAGACCGGCATCGATCTGCCGCGTTTTACCGTATATACTCCATTTCCCACCACATCGCTTTTCAACCGGCTAAAAGAAGAAGGCAGGATACTGACGACGAATTGGTCAAAATATAACTGCCAAAATGTCGTGTTCCAGCCAAAGAAGATGACTACGGAAGAACTGATAGACGGGCTCGAATATTCTTGGAAAGAATGTTATAAGATCAGAAATATTGCGGGAAGGTTGCTGAAATCCAGGACCAGATTGTTATATTCCATAGTTGCCAACTTGGGTTACAGGTTCTACAGTCAAGACCACGCCAAGTATAAATAGGGATATTTGAATAATTATTGTTTTGGGGAGTGAATAGGTGAAAGTCACATTTATTATATCCTTGGACGGACGGCCGTTCCGGAAGTATGGATAGTGGAATAGCATCAAAGAATCCATTGGAATCTTTCTGTAGGGGGCCAAAACCCGTTACTTGGAAACTTATGATCAGAAAAGCGATAGAAATGCCATGGTATGGAAACTCAGTTCCGCACGGTGTGCTGGATGTCATGCGCGGATGCAATATTTCCTGTCGAGGATGTTATAACGGCAGGGCTTCGGGGATTAAGTCACCCGAACAGGTGAAGCAGGAGCTGGAGTTGATGCTTTCCATGCGCCAGCTTCATACGATAACTCTATCTGGGGGTGAGCCTGCTCTTCATCCAGACATATTTGAGATAATAAGGTATGTCAGATCACGCAACCTGCGTGTAGGGATGCTTACAAACGGCGTTCTGATTGACAGTGAATTTGTACGCAGGGGTAGAGATGTTGGGCTTGATCTTATCCTGTTCCACATCCAGTCAGGGCAGCAAAGGCCTGATCTGCCAACTAATCCGGATTTTGTGCAGTTACGTAAACTCCGTGATGCTAAGGGTAAAATTGTTGTGGATGGTGGGTTGACTCCAGGTCTTTCCATGATCGCATACAGGAGGGAACTGCAGGAGGTGCGCGAGACAGTTAGTGAAGTTCTTGTTTCTCCTTACTTCAATTTTTTGCTGGTTACAGGATATGCGGATATAGCTTCTTATGGGGCTGTCAGCGGTGATATCTATTCTGGGATGAATACCGATCAGCCGGTTTTCACTCCAAATGTTAACGAACATCCTGATCACGTGAAGCAGTCCCATTTCATTGAGCTTCTTACTTCTATGGGGCTTGAACCGTTCGGCTTTGTCGGATCCAGCGTTGATGCAAATAATCCAAGATGGCTTCTTTACTCTGTGGCTACAGTCAGAAATCATGATGGAAGCACGATTGTGGAAAGTTTGGTGCCCGGGATATTTGACAGGCTGATTATTCATGCAACTAGGCTTGTTCTTGGTCGGAATGTTTTCTTCTATAAATCGTACAGCTCGGCCTTCGTATTCAGACTGATAGTTAACGCGCTCACCGGGGGCCGGTTTTATCAGAACTTGTCTATCCTGCTGAAATGTTGCAAACGAGGGGCGATGCTTGTAGATAAACATATGGCGTTTCAGCAGGCGCCGGATATTTGTCCGGATGGCAGAATTGTTATTTGTCGAGATTGTCCTGACGCGACGATCCTGAATGGAAAAATGGTGCCGTTGTGTCTTTCGGATATGATTGTTGAGAGAAACAGGACAATGTACAGAGCATGAAAATAACATACATAATGCCGTGCGTTGGAAAAAAGAGTGGGCAAAGCTATATCGGGTCATGGCTCATGGAGCCGCTGGCCATAGCCACACTTGCTGGTCTTACCCCTAAATCGTATGATCGTGTATTTTATGATGATAGGATTGAAGACATTCCTTTTGATGAGCCGACAGATATTGTAGCCATCAATGTAGAGACTTTTACTGCCCGCCGAGCATATCAGATTGCTAAAAAATATCGCAGGCGCGGGGTGAAAGTCGTGATGGGCGGATTTCATGCAACTTTGGTTCCAGATGAGGTTATTCAATATGCTGATGCCGTGGTTGTGGGTGAAGCTGAAATTACATTCGGTAAACTACTTCAAGATTTAGCGTATGGTAGAATGAAAAGAGTCTACCGTGCATTGAACGGGCCTGATTTGACGGGTATAGTTCCTGATAGATCGATATATTCGGGCAAGCAGTATATGAAACTTTCGCTGGTAGAGACAGGCAGAGGTTGTAGGTTCTCGTGTGATTTCTGCTCTATAGCCAGTTTCTTTCAAAACAGTTACAGAGCTCGTCCTGTTCAGGATGTTATTGATGAGATATTAAGGCTGAATAACAGAGATGTCTTCTTTGTTGATGACAATATCGCAGTTGATCCAAAACGCGCACGCGAACTGTTTGAGGCACTAATCCCGTTGAGGCTCAGATGGGTTGGTCAAATCAGTATAAATGCCGCTCGTGACGAAGCAATGCTCACCCTCATGCGACGAAGCGGATGCGCTGGAGTGCTGGTCGGACTTGAATCACTACAACCTGATTCACTCGAAGCTATGGGGAAAACCGTTAATAACGGTGCGAGGGATTATGCTTTGGCAATGACAAAATTCAGGGAGTATGGACTAGGGGTCTATGCTACATTCGTATTTGGATATGATACTGATACACGGGTATCGTGTATGGAAGCACTTGAATTCGCTCAACGGCACCGTCATTTCTTTGCCGCTTTCAATAATCTTATTCCTTTTCCAGGAACACGGTTGTACGGGCGCTTGAAGTCTGAGGGGAGACTGATATATCAGAAATGGTGGCTTTCAGAAGACTACAGGTTTGGTGATGTTCCTTTTGTTCCAGCGAATTTCTCTCCCGAAGGGCTTGCTATGCAATGCTTGGAATGCCGGAAGGAATTCTATGGCTTCAGGTCTGTGATGAAAAGAGGACTTGATCTTAAGGCTAACTGCAGGACTCCTGAAATGGCTCTACTTTACTTTATTCATAACTTTTCCAACGGCCGGGATATCCTGCGAAGGCAGGGTTTACCGTTGGGATTTTCGCACGAGGAGCTTTGAAGGAAAATGATAAAATTCACTACAGCAGACCATCGTCATGAGCCGGAGCTAAGGCATCTGATGCGGCAGAATATTATGCCAGGCAAAATTGAGATGGCGTTCGGGCGTGAGCCAGATCTATTTGAAAGCCTTTTAGTTGAAGGAAAAACCGGTCAGATAATAGCAGCAGTTGATGACGGCACAGTATTGGGTATGGGGCAACGCTGTATAAAGCCTATGTTTGTCAATGGGTCGCAGATGAATTTCGGGTACCTGTGCGGGCTCAGATCTTTTAAGCATGCGCGGCGGAATATATGGTTGGCACGTGGATATGAGTATCTTAAGAAACTTCATGCTGACGGTGCAACACCGGCATATCTTACCACCATCATCGAGTCCAATGCTGATGCGCGCAAGGTTTTGACCAGCGGTAGATGCGGATTGCCGAGATATTTCAATCATGGCAAATATTTTACTTATGCAATCAGGCTTAAGAAAAAGTGGAAAACAAAATCTATCCATGAATGCTTGGAGATTAACCGTGCAAATGAATCTTCCCAGGAAGAACTCGTGTCATTTCTCAAACAGGAGGGTTCGCGGAAACAGTTCTTCCCTGTGCTGGAAACTGCTGATTTCGGAACTGCGTATCTAAGAAACTTATCGCCTAGTGACTTTTATCTGGTTCGTGAAAATGGTGTGATTATCGGAGCTGCAGCGCGATGGGACCAACGTCGGTTCAAACAGAACATCGTGTGCGGTTATAATGGTGTATTGCGAACGTTGAGGCGTCCTCTAAACGCGCTTCTCCGGTGTAGTGGGTACAGACCGTTGCCTGAACCTGGCCTTAACCTCGATGTGCTTTATGCTTCATTTATATGCGTACGTGACTCTGATCCTGATATTCTCAGAATCATCATTGATCGGATGTGTTTCGACGCCTGCGTTTCAGGTCATCATTATCTGATGGTCGGTTTACATGAGCGAGACAGGTTTAATGATGCTTTGTCGGATTTCCCTATTTTCCGTTATGACAGCAGGCTGTATATTGTCTGCTGGGAAGAGAATAGGGATTTTTATAACAATATTGATAGGGGGCTGATCCCTTATCTTGAACTGGCAACATTGTGAGAGAGTATGGCGCTAAAATCTGTAATAACAAAAATAGAAAAAGTGACTCAGCATGAAAAAGAAGCTATGTTCTCTCTGCATTCCAAGAATTTCTGCAATGTCATCTGGGATAAATTCATTTCTGATTTGGAGGAAAAAGGTTGGGTTATCATACTGCGTGATGCTGCAGGACTTTTGGCAGGTTTCTCGACACTTCAGATCATAAGGCTCAATGTGTCAGGGCTGGAACGCTTGTTTCTCTTTAGTGGCGATACTATTATCGATAAGACTTATTGGCATGAGAGTAATCTTGCGGGTAGTTTCGGCCATTTTATGATACGCCTAATTGATCAGAATCCATTTATGCCTATATATTGGTTTCTGATATCTAAAGGGTACAGAACTTACAGGTTTCTTCCTGTTTTCTTCGAAAGATTTTATCCTGCTTGTAATGCTTCGACACCTCCTGAATATTCAACCTTGTTAAATGCCATTGCTGAATATAAGTTCAGGAATACATATCTGCCAGACAGTGGTATTATTCGTTCTTGCGGTAACACTGATAGACTCAGTCCTGAATTATGCACGGTGCCTGTGTCGCGTCAGAGCGATCCGCACGTGCGTTTTTTCCTGAAAGCTAATCCAAAATATTATTCCGGGGATGAACTTGCATGTATAGCAAATATTTCTCGTAATAATTTCAGTCGATATGCTTGGCATGTGATAAAAAATACCCGAGTGGAGTGGAATGAATAGATGCGACCGGATAATTGTTGCCTTGGCTAATTTAGTGTGGCTACTGTCATGCCTGCCAAGTCTGATTTTGTTTTGGATTGAATCTGGTAATGTTAGGCGGGCGCAGGAAAAAGTGCTGCACAGTATTTTGAATAGAAATAGGTTGTCGGATTTTGGAATAAAATACAATTTTTCAGGAATGCAGTCTGTCGAGATGTTTATAAAGGTTCCGGTTTCGGAATATGAAGATTATCACAGTGCCTTTGTGAATATCAGGGACGGGCAGCAGGGATTGCTGACGACTGATCCTGTACAGCTTCTTCAGCCAACAAGCGGGTCTTCCGCTGCAACAAAGCTTATCCCTTATACAAAAACACTTCGTAAGCAGTTCATGGCGGCAATCTGCCCGTGGATAGGATCCATGTATCTGTCTTGTCCATCACTTCTACTTGGGCGCCAATACTGGTCGATCAGTCCGTCAACACGCGTCGATTCAAATTCGGTTGTTCGAGTAGGTTTTCAAGACGATGCTGAATATCTCGGTTTTTTCGCTAAAAGAATTTCAAAGCTACTTTTTGTTGTGCCGCCGGAGATTTCGCAGGTCTCTGACAGCAGGGCGTTTGGATATCTGACGCTCTTGTTTCTTGTCAGGGAAAGAAATCTGCGCCTTATATCGGTATGGCATGCTTCTTTTCTAACTATTCTGATCAATAATCTAGCCGTTAATATGGGAAGCATAGTTGATGATTTGCGAAGAAGGAAGATCCAGGATAGCCTCAATCTATCCCCTGATCTTAGGCGGCTGTTCGAATCTTACCTTGTGCCTATGCCCAAAAGGGCAGAACAACTCTTGGGGATCGATTTGTCAAAGGTTGACTATCCTTCAAAAATATGGCCAGATTTAAAGGTGATAAGCTGCTGGACGGAGGGATTTTCGCAGGCATGGATTGATATTCTGAAGGGAGTATTTCCGAATGTCTTGATAATAGGGAAAGGATTGGTTGCTACAGAGGGAATCGTCTCATTTCCCATGGGGCAGGCAGGGAAAACAGCCGCAATTCGTTCGCATTTCTTCGAGTTTGAGGATGTTGAAGACGGGAGGATCCTGTTTTTGTGGGAATTGAAGGCAGGAAAGAAGTATGGTGTGGTAATAACCACCGGTGGCGGTTTGTATCGATACAGGCTTCATGACGTTGTGAAGGTCACCAGGTTTTTCAGGAAAACGCCTTGCTTTGAATTTATATTCAGGGATAATCTTGTTTCCGATATTATTGGCGAGAAGTTGAATGGACAACATGTTGAGGCCGCGATTCTGCGGTGTTCGGAGGAATGTCGGATCAAGTTTTCTTTCGCGATATTGGCGCCATGCCTTTCATCTGAAAACCTGGGTTATGTATTCTACTTTCATGACAGCAATGATGCTGACTCTGAATATTCTATCCTTGCTTCAACTCTGGAAGAAAAACTGTGTGCGAATTATCACTATTTACATGCAAGGCTACTTGGACAGCTTGATGCAGTGAGGGTTTTTCGCATACGATGCAATGCAGACGCTACATACAATATGTTTATTGCCGAAAAAGGAGTTAAGGCCGGGGCCGTAAAGTTTCCGGCGCTTTGCCTGAGAGGCGGTTTGGATAAGGTGTTCGATGGAGAATATATTGCTTGAATGAAATGTTGAAACTTGTAACGATGCGGTGCATTCGATATGTATGGGTCTTTATCTGGGGGAGTGCGTGATTAGGTTGCCGTGGAATAATGAGACCGCTCCGAGCGTTATGATTGAGATAACAGACGCTTGCAATGTCTCATGCAGAGCGTGCTACAAGAAGAAGGGAACGTCGTTCAAAAGTCTTGAGCAGATAGAAAAAGATCTGGATGCCGGGTTGAGGCTCCGCCCATTGCATACAGTGACGATATCCGGAGGGGAGCCAACATTGCACCCTGAATTGTGCCGTATTATTAGGCTCATGAAGAAGCGTAATGTGCACGTGTTTCTGCTGACCAACGGGGTGCTTTTGGATCAGCTTTACATAAGTAGGTTAAGTGATAGC
>JBFZFB010000144.1:0-3682 GCA_041306605.1 Lentisphaerota bacterium
CATAGACCGAATCGCTCCGCCGCTCGAACCCGACACATTGTTGGAAAAAGCACAGCTCGTGAGCCGCAACAAACCTCCATTAGCATTTTCACAGATCGCTCCGCCAACATTATTAGGTGCGCGATTCCCTATGAATGAACATAACGTGAATTGATTGGTCGTAAGTGTAATGAAATAGATCGCTCCGCCAACATAGCCTCCGCTTGTTCCGGCTGAGTTCCCTGTAAACGTACAGTTGCTGAATGTGTTGATTGCTCCAGCAGACTGATGATATATCGCACCACCGTGCCCGCCCGATATATTGTTCGTAAAAACACAATTCCGGATATCAATCGAACCCACAGTGCAGTTTAACCCTGCACCATTGGCTGAGTTCGTCCCGTTCTGCACCGTAAATCCATCTAAAATGACTGTACCTGCTGTGGATTTTGTCAGCACGCGTTTTGTTCCTGCACCATCCAAAATCGTAACATTTACAACCGGATTACGTTCGCTTAGTAATGTCTCTGTGCCCGCAAACCCTCCATAGAAAATGTTACTGCCTTTTAAGTTAAAGGAGATGCCGGGTGTATAAGTCCCGGCCACAACCCAGAAGGTTATTCCGTCCGGTTCGCTACTGATCGCACTGTCGAGATTGGTGTAGGCGTTCGCCCATGATGTTCCATTGTTGGCGCCCGTCGCGTCCTTGTCCACAAATGTCGGAGGCCGAGAATTCGCATTTGCCGGATTTGTTCCGTAGATAAAAACCTCATCGTAATCACTGTAACCGTCGTTATCGGAATCAGTATCGTTATCGGATGTGCCGAGCTGTAGTTCCTGATCGGCATCAAGCCCGTCGCCATCTTTATCCACATACACCAGCCAATCGTACACGGTTGCCTCGCCGGAATCGCGCTGCATCAGTATGGTTGTGGCCGTCGCATTTGTTTCAAGGGGTACGTCGAGATATATCTTTGTCGATTCATTACTGCCTTCAAGAATGTTGCCATAAAGATTGCTGACCACATAATTGTCATTGGTATCTGTCAAGTGAATATAGAGCGACGCATTAGTATGATCAAAAAGATCCACTTCCATAACCACATTATTGGTAAGAATTGTCCGGTCAACATCTAAGCAGAGTATACCTACATCCTCGGCTTGCGTCGCGGGTACATGCCATGCATTTGTCGCAATGGCATCATTGGTAATCCAATCACCATCTATCTTAAACGCGGCTTCCAGCCATTCGGGTGATGCATTGGAATAGTTGTCACCTGTTGTGTAGTTGGGATTTCCCCAATCAATATATGCGCGACTTACAATATTTGAATCTTCGCTATCATCAAAACCGTCATGATCTGTATCTATAGCCAGCACCGACATCAGAGTGATCATGCCGATGCCAAGCACAATCAAGAGACAGAACATGCTTTTCGCCAACATACTTGCCGACTGCCATTTATTTCTTAAATATTCCATAACGACTCTTTGCTTACAGATTTTGACACTGTGTTATCCGCGTGTGATGAAAGAGAAAGAAAAGAAATGAGAAGAGTCTGAAGGGAAAGCTGTCCGCAAAATAATCTGCATCTACTCACGTTGAGCCTCCTTACTATATTATTATGCAAGGATACCCCTTTTAACCCTGTTCGCAACGTACAGATACTCAACGTGGCAGTCAATAAGAAAATGTTTTACAATTTTAACAGTCCACCCCGGCCGCGCTAAGCTCCACCACTTCAGTCGTAATCTCCTCCTGCCGCAATCTGCTGTAAACCAGCATCAAATCGTCAACCATCTCTCTTGCGTTCTCCGACGCCCGGGTCATCGACGCCTGACGCGCCGCATTCTCGCATTCAAAACTGTTCATAAAAGCACAATCCATGCTCTGACGCGCAAAATCGGTTATAAGCATGGCTAAAATCTCTTTCGGATCCGGCTCAAACACCGTACTGCTCAACTTTACACGCGCACGCTGTTCGAAAACCGGAGGCAAAATACGCTCCAACCTCGGAACTCTGTGCGCGCGCGAAACATATTCAGAATAAAGCATATAAACCTCTTTCAACCTGCCGTTTAAAAAGGAATCAACCACCACACCGGCAATCCGGCTGATTTCCACGGCACGCGCGAATAACTGCGGTTGTGTCAAAATATCATCCACTTTCATTCCCAAACGGGAGGCATACCGGCCTATCACCTTGCCCATAATAATCAACCTTATATCCTTACCCCCGTGTTCAGCGTAAAACTCCTTCATCTCCTTTACCAGCTCTGCATTGAAACTCCCGCACAACCCCCTGCTCCCGCCAAAAACAACAAGCCCCACCCCATTCCCGCGACCCTTCATCAAATCACGCTCGTCAACAACACCATACAATTCCGCCATAAGGTTCCTGATTTTATCAAGATAAATCCGGGACACACCAAGCGGCTCCAATCCTTCAGACAGCTTGGCGGCCGCAACCTGCTGTAGCGCCGCTGTCACCCGCCGTATCTGACGCGCGCTGGAAATACGTTTTCTGATTTCTCTCAGATCAGATGACATGTTCCTTCCGTATCCCCCGTTCAAAACGGGTTTATTTTAAAATTCCACCGCTTACGGATGCACCGCGGTTTTCACGACAGATTCAACCTGCCTCGTGCGCATGAATAAATTTCTGAACTGCTCCACCGACTCTTTCAACCGCGCCTCCGTCTTGCCGGTCAAATCACCGCTTTCAATAATGGCCTTTCCAATATCCGCGTACGCGTTATCCAACAGCTCAAACCATTCTTTCTGATAACGGGCTATATCGCTCACATGGATATCATCCAGATACCCGCCCGCCGCAAGCCACATCACGCATACCTGCTTGTCAACCGGCATGATATCGTGCTGAGTCTGTTTTAAAATCTCCGCAAGCCGTTCACCGCGATGCAGCTGGCGCATCGTGGCCTGATCAAGATCGGACGTAAGCTCGGCAAAAGACGCCACCTCCCTGTATTGCGCCAGATCAAGCCTGTATTTAAGCGCCACCTTCTTCATCGCCGCTGTCTGTGCCTTGCTTCCAACACGGGACACACTGAGCCCGACATTAATAGCCGGCCTGAACCCCTGATGGAACAACGCGTTTTCAAGATATATCTGACCATCTGTTATGGAAATAAGATTGGTTGGAATATAAGACGAGTAATCACCCTGTTTTGTCTCGACAATAGGCAACGCTGTTAACGAACCGCCTCCCATCTCACTGTTAAGCTTGCACGCCCGCTCCAATAGCCTGCTGTGTAAATAAAATATGTCGCCCGGAAATGCCTCACGGCCCGGCGGACGCCGCAAAAGAAGCGATATCTCCCTGTATGATACCGCGTGTTTGGATAAATCATCATACACAATAAGCGCATCCTTGCCGGCATAGGTAAAATATTCAGCCATCGCGCATCCCGCGAACGGCGCAATATACTGCAGAGGCGCCGGATCACTCGCCGTGGCAACCACAACTATACAATTCTCCAAAATACCACGCGTCTCCAGCAAATCCACAAGACCGGCCACCGTCGACATCTTCTGACCAATGGCCACATACACACACGAGACATCACCCGCAATCTGATTAAGAATCGCATCCACCGCCAGCGTCGTCTTCCCCGTCTGCCTGTCACCGATGATCAATTCCCTCTGCCCGCGACCTATTGCCGTCATTGAATCAATACTCTT
>JBFZFB010000145.1:0-2638 GCA_041306605.1 Lentisphaerota bacterium
GCCGTAGACACCGTACCGTAAGCCGTCATGATTATAACCGGCATTCCTGCATCAGCCCGGACAACCTGCCTCAAAACCTCAATGCCATCCTTGTCAGGCAGAACAAGGTCTGACAAAACAACATCAAACGCCTGCTCGCCAAAAAGACGAAGCCCGTCATTCGCGCTTGGGGCCCCAGCCACTTGAAAACCGGCATCCTCAAGCGCGTCTATAACAGACGCACGCCCGTCAGGATCATCTTCAATAACCAATATTTTCTGTTTACTCATTTATGCTTTCCATCACATCTTTCATGCCAATGGCAATGTAATGCGGAAACAGGCCCCACCCTCCGGCCTGTTCAACGCCTTGATGGTTCCACCACACCGCGCCACCGCTGTTTTAGCAAGAAACAATCCCAAACCAGTACCTTCCGGCCGCGTGGAAAAGAACATATCAAAAATTTTCGTTAAATCCGCTTTCTTAATGCCGGGACCATCATCCATTATCTCTACAACGGCTTCACCATTCAAACGTGAAACTTTTACAGAGACAACTCCTCCGCTTTTAACAAAATGTTCAGCATTGCTGATAACATTCAGAAATGCCCGGTTTAATGAAGATTGATACCCCGGAACATCTATCCTTTCCCCGCCCAAATCCGCATCCAGCCTTAACCCGGCATGCTCAAGACGCGGCTTTAATAAAGATACACAATCTTTCAAACAGGCCGTTAAATCAATACTTTCCCGCTTATCACGCGGTGGCCCGGACATATACAAGAACTCCTCAAAAACCTTGTCCATGCGGTCAATTGTGGACTTCGATCTGTTCGCAAGCTCTTTTAATCGATCAAGACTGCAATCCTTGTTTTTATCCGCCTCCTTGGCCAGCATTTGAACATCCAGCCGAAGCGATGACATGGGATTGCGAAAGTCATGAACTATCCCGTTCGCCATAACACCTGCAAACGCCAGATGCTCTTCCTGCCTGCGTCTGTATTCCCTCTTGCCATCTCTGTGTATCATCCAGATCACAAGCAAAACACAGACACCGAAAGACACGATGACCGTCAATAGGGATATTCTAAACATCAGCACGATGGCATTCGCCTCCGCTCTCTCCTCACGCTCAACCGCGCCACGCTTCAACGCCAATTCAACAGTTCTAGGCTTTCCGTCATCGCCCTGAATGTCCACCGAAAAAGCAACTACCGGCAGAACGTGGTCTCCAACGCTGATCAGATTCCGGCTCAACCTGACACCGGCATCTGGCGGAACAGACAAAACCTCTTCACTCGCGCCCGAGCCTGTCATGGCGTCTCTCTGTTCATGAAACAGGGTTACACCGTCACTTACAATTGACACATACTGAAGATCATCATCAAGCGCGCAAAGAGACCCGACATGACGGGAAAACTGCCCCCAGTCTTCGTTACCGCCTTGAGCGCCTTTCGCAACCGGTTCGCCGGCCAGATGCCTCACCATCATCCGGCCTTTATCAATTATTGATTTTGCCGCCGTGGCATGGGCGGCCTGTTTCTGCATCAGATGCAAGCACCACAAACTGGTTCCCGCCAGCAACGCGATTAAAAGCACCACCAATGCTGTTATCAACGTCAAAGATAAATGAAAATGTGTGCGTCTCATTTCAAGGCTTCCTTTTAATCATGTGATTAATCTTCCTATCATCTTTCATGCCAAAATACCTTATAAATGCCCCGAAAAACATATATCAAGAAACAAACTACGCCCTCTAATTAATTCAGTCTGAATATTAAATGCTAATCCCGCCATTATGAGAAAACAAGCGATAACTGTTACTCTCGCCCGGACATTTTGTCGCGCATGGCGGCAAAATGTCACAGACAAAACACCTGAACCGAAAATGTTTTATAACAATACACTCATCATGCCGCGTTATTTTAAATACAAACCATTCTGGCACGCTTCGTGCATACAGCATCTGCAGGAGGTTGCTTTATGACAACACCGGAGCCCATAAAAATAAATGACAAACCGCACGCCGGAAAAACGGTGAATATTAACCGTGCCCTGCTTGTACTTGTCATCATCCTCCAGATTGCAATTTTAATAGGAATATTTCAGAAAGGAAGAACACCATCAGAACCTGTTTTTGACATCAAAAAATATCTGCCCAAAACTACGCATGCCGGGCATGCCGGAACAATCAAGGACCCCATCAATAACAGTCCTGTCAGAAATTCTCTGCCGTTCCGGCATCCCGGCCTCATCCGTCAAAATCCGGCCCGGCTGTTTCAGGCTCCTTTTGATGATCACTTCAACGATATCCATAATGAAATGAACCGCATGATTGAAGATGCCGCCGCTGATTTTCAGCAGATGGAAGATATGTGGAAGGAATGGGACAACGGCTGGAATGTGCTGGGAGCATCATCAACCATGGACATGCGCGAGGAGAAGGACAGCTATGTGGTCACAATGAGCATTCCCTACCTCAATGCTTCAAACATTACCGTAACACTGGAAGGCCAAATGCTGACCGTTTCATCGGCGGCAGATGAACAGTCTCCCGGCCACCGCCAAATGACCCGGTTCGAGAGGAAGATATACCTGCCCGGCCCGGTAAAAGACGTGAAAGATATACAAACCGTATTTACAAACAATATTTTGAAAAT
>JBFZFB010000146.1:0-49182 GCA_041306605.1 Lentisphaerota bacterium
CCACCGACTGTGTGCTGTAGTTGTATAACTCCACAAAGTCAACCTGCGGCAGATCTGTGTGCGCAAGAATCTCATTGATCATAACACTGTCCAGCACGTTGGTGTATGTGTATTCAGGATAACCCGGCGAGCCGCCCACCCTCGCGCTGGCCGACCATGCCCTCACATCGTTCTCACCGTAATCCGGTTTGCTCAGCACCAGCGAATGCCCGCCGCCATCCGCCTCTACCGGCCACGGCATCTGATCCTCATATTCAACCTCAAGCCATAGCGCGCCCCATTTGTTCTTGAGCCGGACCGTCCCCCCGCCATTCGGTAGTGATCCGTCATACGGCCCGTACACTAAGGTTATCGGATACAGAAACTGCACTGAAGCCGGATCTTTTGCCACAAGCAATTGCTTCCTCGCCTGCAATAAAGTACCTTCAGGAAATGTGTAATCTATATCTCCGGCAACACTGTATCCGCTGATATCAATATCCACGGGTTCAGTGTTGAAAACCTCAATATATTCAGGATTTATGCCATCCTGCCGCTCTATCGGATGATACATTATCTCGGATATAATAAGGCCTGTCATCCGGCTGGAGGGACCCATCTGGCGTGTGTCTGGAGTGCTAGCTGATCCAGTGCTAACATACGAGCGCGGATTGTCACTGCCTTCCGGCGGATATAACATCGGTGATGTGCCCAATCCGTCGTATTCCGCCTCAACATAGTAATATACCGTTCCTATATATCCGGCAGGAATCGGATAACTCGTCCGGTACAACGTGTTGGAAACATATTCCATGGTCCTGCCGGCATACGGACCTATACTGCCCATCCGGTATCTGGCTGTCAGCACCACATTCGATACCGCCTGATGCAGTCGCGCGTTGACATATATATCAACCGTATTGTCCACCGTCGGCGCCGCCGGAAGATTGGTTAGACTCGAAAACTCCACTCCCGGCGCGTTGCCAACCACTATATTATCCAGCCCCAGATTCATCTCTGATGCCCCCGTGTCGCTTATCTTGATTATTCTAAAATATGACGCATCTAAAACATCCACTCTGCTGGTAAAACAAACCCAGTTGGTAGCAGGATTAGAATTGGTCTCGGTTACTCTTGTTGTCCAGTTGATCAAGTTGGTCGAACACTGCACCGCAAATACATTTTCACCATCAGCCTTATTACAACAGTAATAAGTTATTATACCGGCCCCATTTGTAAGCAATGGCGTTCTTAAATACGAATTCGTTTTGTTATTGGCATCCTGCAACCAGCCGGAGTATGGTTCAGAATACGGATCGGGCCATGAAAATGTGTTCCTGACTTTACCATTAACTACAATCCAGCCGTCCACATTGGTATATGTTCCCCAGCTGGCCAGATTGGTCCAGTTATCGAAATTCTGGTTCGTATAGCCGGCAAACGCCGCCTGCCCGGCTGTCATCAGCAGATAAAAAGCCGTCAATCCGCCCCAAAATGCTTTACCACGCTTGTTCATAAATCATGTTTCCCACTCTTAAATTCTAGCATTATGGACCCAAAAAAACAAGACTACTTAAACGCCTAATTTTAACTGGCATTTTTGTTCACAGGATTATATATTCGACACCAATTAATAATGACAAATCAATATCACATAATTGTGGAAATAGGCCCGGAAAAAGGAAAGCTTATATCCATTCCTCTGCTTAAAGGAGCGCGGTTAGGCCGTTCTTCAAGAAACGATATCGTTCTGTCAGACCCATTGCTGTCACGTCATCATTGCCGGCTGTTTTTCAAGCCGCATGATGGGCTATGGGTTGCAGATCTTGCCAGTGCCAATGGAACCCTTTTGAACAATAAACCTGTTCAGGAATCCAAGCTGAACGTGGGCGATCTGATAACCATAGGCGATACCGTTTTGAAGGTACTGAACATTCATACCGGCGTGGAAAAAGCACAGCCACCGCATGGTGGAACGGGTTCCGCTTTTGACTTGGGGCTGACACACGATAATCAACCCAAAGCAAAATCCAAGCACATCGGAACCGGCCCATTAATTATCGCCCTTATAATCGTGATAGCCATAGCAATGGGCATCTGGCTGCCGAAGTTTCTGAAAAATCAGCCGTCCTCTAAATCTCCTGCCGCCCAGCCGGAAAAGACAGGCCATACTATTGAAATCAATTACGAAAAGGTTGAAGCCACCACCCAGAACATTTTCCGATACAAACTATCCATTTCCAAACAAGGCATTCTTTCTGTGCAAATAGACGATATTCAGAACAATGAGCATGTCCAGAAGGAGAAACAGCTTAACTCCGCTTACATTCAAACACTCGCTCAAACCATTCTCGAATCAGGTTTTTTTGATCTTTCCCCTGTTTATCTCGGCATAAGACCTGAAAGCCTTAATCAGTTCGATATGGCCGTGACCCTGGACAAAAAAACTCATAGAGTAAAAGTCACCAACCGGCTCGAACCACAGTCTTTCGTAACCGTAAAGGACATGCTTGAACTTTGCGCCAGAAATGAACTCAGTCTTCAGCCTTTGCAGTTTTCCACCGAAAAACGGATTGAATTGGCTCAGAAGGCATACGCCATCGCGCAGAAACTCTATAATGAAAAAACCATTGCTATCGGGAATATGTCTGCCGCTATCGCCAGCCTGAATGAAGCCGAATGGTATCTGGAAACAGTAGAACCCAAGCCCGCTTTCTACGCCAACATTGTCACTCTGGCACGCGACTCAAAGGATGAGCTGAATGCTCAATACGACAACAAGCGATTCAACGCCGATCGCGCCATCAAGATGGAGGAGTGGGAAAGCGCCCAGCGCGAGCTTCAAATCATCTGCGAATTGATTCCAAACCGTTCCGATGCAAGAAACGAAAAAGCGCGAAAAGATCTTTTATATGTCGAATCACGATTAAAATTGGGCAACAAATGAAATCTTTCAGGCAAAAAGAAATAACGCATCATTTGAACACACGGCTGTTCCCGGCCATCGCGCGATCAGGCCTGGTTCTGCTATGCCTGTTGACACAATTGTCCATGGCAAGGAAGCAAATACCTCCATGTCAGCTTCAAATATCTTCCATACCGCCGGGCGCAACCGTAATTTGCGATGAATCAGTTTACGACAGCACCCCGCTAACATTGTCCAGCCTTGCCACGGGTGAGCATTTAATTACTCTAAAAAAACGCGGATATAATGATGCGCAGTTGACAATTAATCTTGAGGTATCTCAAAAAAGCGCCATTGACGTGCCGCTGGAAACAATCAACGCCCTGCTCCTGATACACACAAAACCGCAGGGGGCAAATGTGGTAATAGACGGGTCCGATCGCGGCCAGACTCCCCTGCTTGTAACTGAATTACCCATAGGAAAACACCTGATACACTTATCTCTGCCCGGATATATCGAAAAGGAAATAGAAATAAATCCGTCCGACCGCACACCAACACTGGTCCAAACCGAACTTATATCAGAGTCCGCATCCCTTACACTGATTTCAGACCCGCCGCAAGCAAAGGTTATTCTTAACGGCATAGATAAAGGCACTACCCCGTGTACGCTTCAACGCATTCTTCAGGGAAGTTACGACCTTGAAATACAATTGTCCGGATACAAACCTTTCAAACGCACACTCAAACTTTCATCCGGTCAAAACGAAACATTGTCAGCGGCTTTGGAACCTGTTCTCGGCAAACTTTCCGTGGTATCCATTCCGCCAAAAGCCAGAATTTATATAGACAATCAATTCAGCGGGGAAACCCCCATTACCCAACAGGAGATCACACCCGGAACCCACCGGATACGCGCTGAAATTACCGGTTACGAAATTCTGGCAAGAACAATTGAACTCGGCAACGAAGAGAACAAAGTCGAGGAATTCCGGCTTGAGCGCAATGCCGCTTCAATCCAGATCACCACAGAACCCGCAGGCGTAACAATCACCATTGACGGAAAAGACGCCGGCATTACGGAAAAATCCACAAACGATGCCGATTCCGTTTCCCTGCCCTTATCAATCGATACATTATCGCCGGGCAAACATAAAATCATGCTCTCAAAGAAAAGCTATTTCAGTGATGATTTCTCAGTCAATGCCGAAATAGGAGAGGCTTTCACCAAACATATAAAACTTAAAAGACAATTTATCCCGAATTATGAAGTTCAAACCGGTTCAGAAACATACAAAGGAATGCTGGTATCAATAGACCCCAATGGTGATGTGAAACTGGAAATCAAGGCCGGGATCATCAAAACCATACCATCCGGTCAAGTCAAATCCAGCAAACCTATTGTACCGTAGTCGCAAGCGAAATTTTATCTCCAACCTCCAGATTGCTCCAGACAAACCAGCCTGCCTTAAGCTCTATTACGCTATACGCCCTTATCCCTCCGAAAACCATCCGGCCCGGACCGATATTCCTCACAATTCTTAAAACCTTCATCGAACGATCGAGAAAAACTGCATCAATATTGAATTTCATGAAGAAAGTGTGAATGGAACCGCATGGCGCCAGATACATCGCGCAACCAGCTTCGTATGACCGGCGGCCAAGCAAACCTTTAAGCCTTTGCCCTAAACTCAAGGCCATCTCGACTTTATCAATCAGCGAGACACCGTTTTTTGTCAATACACAGGCATTCATTTCAGAAGAACGCCGATAGTCACGCCTATTCCAATGAATGCAAGAAAAGCAAGCGATTTAAGAGCGCTGATATCGCATATCAATAGATTAACACTGACCGTTCCCCTGTTAAATATGAGCACAATGACACACAACGCTATCATGATCAGTGCATACAATAACTTTTTGTTCACTTGCTTTTTCCTTTCATGCAGGATTCCACAGCAGTCATAATTGATTCCAAATCCGCCATACGTCCGCGCCCCTGACGGCCGCAAGCCAGATCACCGGTGCCGACATCAACAATAAGCGCGCCGCGTGATTTTAAAATTTTGACATTCTCCCGGGTAGCCGGATGATCCCACATTTTCTCATTCATTGCCGGCGCTATAACCAGCGGCGCGTCACATGCCAGCGCCACACAGCAGAGAATATCATCGGCTATGCCATGCGCAAGTTTGGCAATCACATTAGCAGTGCACGGCGCTATCACCAGAACGTCGCACCGGTCCGCAATGGAAACATGTTCCGGTTTCCACTCGACATCATCATCAAACATGCCGACGACAACAGGCGCCTGTGATAAAGTTCTGAAAGTCAGCTCGCTTACGAATTTTGCTGCGGCATCTGTCATAACCACGGCAACATCCCAATCCCGCGTTTTCATAAGCCTGACCAGCTCGGCGGCTTTATACGCGGCAATTGATCCGGTGACCCCTAAAACTATTTGCGGTCTTTTTTGCATACAATAAGAGGAACATCTCCAGCCCTGTCAGTCAAGACATTTTCAACTATTTGCGCGCCAGACCGGCAGAATCAGCCGCTTTATTCGCTGAATTGGTATTTGAAACGCTTGCTAAATTCTTGAATAGTAATACCAAGGCCCAGCACTAACGGCCTAAGGAATCGGCCGACAACTGCCGTCTACTGAAGCTTTACCTTTGCCCTGAAGAAGGATTGTGGATTTATCGTGTTGGTGTAACTCACCGTCTGATCCATGCCCGGTATGTTCGTGTAAGCCGGAACGCCGGACCATAAACCCAGCGTAAGATCTGTGCTGTTTTCCAATGAGTAATACCTGTCATATCCGCCATAATGATTCGTGCCCGGCTCCAACGCCGGAAACATCACCGCAAGCTTACCGTTGGTATAGCATATCGTCAGCATGAATATACTGTCCCCGCTCGTCGGGCATGTCCCCGCTATGTACTCACTCTCATTGTCTACACCATCTTTATCCCAGTCATTTGTAGTACCCCCATCTGTCACATTCGTTCCGCCAAAATACACCGTCTCCCATGTGTCTGCCATAGTGTCCGCGTCTTCATCCGGCGGGGGCGGCAGTTCAGGCGGCGGCTCTTCAAATGACACAAACACATCGTTCAATGTCACATTCTTGTATTCCGCCTTGATCCAGTCAGCCGACCTCGCCTCTCCTGCCACTCTCACTTCGTCCATAACGCCCATATAATAAAAAACATTCGTTGTCTGACCATTCATATATCCTATATGCGGCGCGTACGCCGGCGTGAATGGTGTATAAGCAAACGGACCCTTGGCCACATCGTTACTCCAGCCATACGCCTGCCCGTTCTTTAACACCATATTCACATATAACCATGTATTGTTCGCCCATTTGTGCCCAGAATTAGTCCCATTATTCACTCCAAACTCCACCCAACCACTTAATGATGGATTACGTTTGATATGCAACGGCCTGTTGACGCCGTCTCCTTCTCCAAACAGCGTTCCCGAATACCCCAAATACGCCGCTTTCGATTTCATCCACATGCTGACCGTCATGTTGCTCATGTTCTCACCGTACCAGTTGGTCGGTATGCGGATCTCTATATACTGGTTTGTCCCGCTGAACAATCTGCCATTCGCCAGAAGTGTGTTCGTACCCGTCGTATCATGATTTACTGTTGTTGTCCGGTTGCTCGTGGAATCATCAAATTGGTCATTCAAATGCCATACTCCCCGGTATCCACCTGACCACGCACTCCCGTTCGTCGCCTGCTCCGGATATTCCTCCGCATATGGATGCCCCCAGTACATCCACACATAATCACCGCCCGGCGTAAGCCTCGGCACATTCACCCATACGTATGACTTGCCGTTGGTGTTCCATGACTCCACCTCGTAACTCAGCACGTCCGTTACTGCGGAATCAGAAAATCGTATATCAGTGCCTCCTGCAAGACATTGCGCGTATGAAAATACGGGCGTATTTGTGTTGAGTACTATCAAAACCGGAAAGTTCGTTAACGTCTCTGTCCCTGTATAACCGTCAAACACTATTTTCATGCTGTATTGCCAATTGGAATATGTCGGCGTAATGAAGCTTGCCGTACTATCCGACCATTTCTCACCCTGCGCTCTCGTCACGTACCAGCGATAGTAGTACGTTTTATTCGGCACTAATCCGTCTATGTTCGCAACTACCAACCCTCCGGTACCGTTTGTGTATTTCCTGCCCAGATACTCACTATGCGCCCACGATCCTTTATTGGAAGTGCCGTCAGTATCGCCCCAGTATAGCGTGACCGTTCCGTAGTCTATCCCTACCCCTGTAAACAAACCGTTCGGCGCGGCTGAAATGTCCGTAATATTGGATACCCCCGTGTTATAAACGGTCATCGGCCCCACCACGCTGATCACTGTTACCGCCGACGTGAACGTGCCGCCGTCATCTGTAAGCACAGCGCTGAATGTATGACTGCTTTCGTTGTTCGTTCGACTGAACACGCATTCATACGGAACTCCGTTCGTGTCCACATAGATACTGTTCGTGCCATTGAAGAATTCCACATTATGCACAATACCGCTTACGCTATATGAATCCACTTCCGCGTGTACCGTCAATGAAAACGGCGTCAGGTATTCTCTGCCATATTCCGGTCTGGTCAGCACCATCTTGCTCGGCCCAAGGCCCGGTGACGGCTCCAGCGGCAACGTCCAGCTTGCAGGATTATTGCCCGACATAACTCCTGGTGTCCGTACTATCGGCAATCCCGTACCGTCAGCACCAACCGGCCACGGTGAATACACCGAATATATTACCTCATCAACTATTATCCATGACATAGACTCTCCCGGCAGATCCGGTAACTGCGGCTTCTCAAGCGCTATCCGTTCTCCTTCGTTCGACAGCTTCCCATCATACGGACCCATCAACACCGGTGTGTATTCGAGATCGTAAGTGGCCAGAAAGTTGGTCTTGGCAAAATCATTGGTCTCCGGATCAAATGATACCAGCAGTATCGTCGTGCCGGACCCCATAACTGTATTGCTTGGGAACGTGTATTTCACTCCACCGTCTATACGGTACGATCCACCTTCCCACATCAGGGTAACAGATTCCTTACCCTGATTGTACAACTCTATGTATTCATCGTTCGTATTGTCCTCCGGATTATTAACCGTAGGTGACGGATGATACATTATCTCACTGATTACCACTCTCTCGCCCGGCAGTGCGTTTGCGGCGTTCGTGGTCGGAACAAGCGTGTACCAGTATTGTTCGCCATCCGCATAACGGCCAAGTGACACGCCCTCCTCCTGCCCCTTGAACCTGATACAGTCGGCAACGCGGTCCTCATCAGTACCGGGCAAGTACGACAGAAACACCTGGTCACCGTCCTCATTAATTTCGAACCCTGTATTTGTGGGATTGTGAAAGTCCGTCACTTCGCCGAAAGTGAGCCAGCTATTGCCGCTGACGGTGTTGATGGATGGAATCGCCCATTTATTGAGATCGTTCAGGTCGTCACTCAGATACCAGTTCGTCAAGCCGATAGGCGATATAATTGTATTGTATAGCTCTATCCAGTCGTCCGAATCGTATTCCGGAAGCGCGCCATTGCTATAGTCGGTATGCGCCATTATTTCATTGAGTACTACATCGGTTATCTGTGCTGGATCCGCTCTGCCCGGGGAGCCGCTGATATATGTACTCGCACGCCAGTTGCCTCCGTACCCGAGAATGCCGTTGGTCTGAAACGCTGTTACCAGCGGCACAAGCGAATGGCCCGCGCCATCGGCAGACAGTGGCCAACCCCTGCTGTCATCGTATTTGAAGCTGGCGATTTCCGAACCGAAAGAAGATGTTTTCAGTACAAGATCATCGCTTTCGTCGCCCAGTTCCCCATCGTAGGGGCCGACGATTGGGACATTGTTCGACAGTCCGTAGTATGTTCTGAATACAGCAAAGTTGTTTGTGGGATCGGCCTTGACGACGAGCAGGTAGGTGTTCGGCGCCATGTTTGTTGCTGGCAATATGTAGTCAATACCACTCGTGAATTTCACGCGGGCGAGTTCTAAAGACAGATTGGTGCTTGTATTGTGCAGTTCGACGAATTCATACTCACTAGAGCTACCTGCCGGATGATACATCACTTCCGTAATCCGCAATAAATTCAGCAACGCGACTGCGTTATCAGCCTCTCCGACAATCAACTCGTAAGCACCAATATCCCAGCGCGCTGCGCCGTCATTGTCGCCGTCAAACGGGCGAGGAACTCCATCGAGATCAGTCGTGACATCCACGAGATTTGTCCCCGCATCAATACAAGGTGAAGACAGAGAAAGGTGGTAGTCGTTTGACGAGACAAACATTGGCTAATTGGTGATATTGCCGGTTCCGCCGGGATCTGGCGTTGTGCAGCAGTAATCGGCATTAACAAACCCGCAGTTACTGGGCTCCGAAGACGCCGTATTGCTGTAGACAATGCAGTTGTACAACGTACAATCTAACGCCCCGCCTACGTTATAAGAAGCAGTATTAGCCACTATGGTGCAGTTTGTGGCTACACACTCATAAATGCCGGCACCATGTCTACTCAAATTGCCTGAAACTACACAATTGAGCAGTGTGGAGTAATTTGCGCCGCCACCACTACCATCGGTTCCTCCTGCATTGTTGATGATGATACAGTTTCGCAGGACACTTTCACTAGCCCCCCCTCCATCGCAGTCATCCACCGTCCAGTTGTGAGCGATGACGCAGTCATCTGCCATAGAAGACGCAATACCACCACCATATGCTGCGTTATTGTATGAAACTGTACATCTGTTCAGCGTGGACTCGTATGCCCCGCCACCATCACCATTAGCAGAATTGCTCGATATAGTGCACTCATTTGCCGTAACTGAATACACCCCGCCACCATCATAGGCTTCTGCAACATTTCTGGAGACTACGCAATTACTGAGGCTACCTCCATACACACCACCACCTATCCTTGCCCAGTTTGTTATTACCTTGCAATTCTCCAGAGTGCCATCCACCGCAAAAGCACCACCACCACTTGAGGTGTCCCTGTAAGCCAACCCTTGCGTCAGAGTAAAACCCCGCAGTGTTCCACGAGTGATGTACACACACCGCACCGAATCAGCCATAAGCACGTACCGGCCGCTACCTATGATCACTGTTGCATCCGGCCCATCCGAACTTACAACTAGAATTTTGTTTGTTATCAAAACTCGGTTGAGCTCGTTGCCCCCTGGCATCACTCTTGAGCCCAGATTATACATTCCGTTTGTCACAATAACCGTATCCCCATCCGTCGCCACATCAACTGCATCCTGGATCGTGTGAGCTGCGGTCGTCCAGTTCGTGTATGGCATTGTTGGTGATGAGCTGTTCATCCAAACGTAGTGCGTGTCGGCACAGAGAAAACCTGCACCCATGAAGAAAACTGCGACTATAAAGGTTAGACGTTTCATTACGTAAGACCGTCCGGCTTTCTAGCAGATATTACTTGCAAGGGCAATATCTATCGTGTGCCTCAACAAGTTATCAGATAGTTTTCTGTACTTTAACGGGTTTTGGAACATAAAGTCAATTCACTTTTTGCAGGTTGAAGATATGATATTTGCAATGCGACAAAACTACATGGAAAAGATAGTATTTCCCGGCATAGATTCAGCTGTCTCTTGAAAGTCCACCAAGGTGACACTGCGAACCCCTGCGAGCTATTAAATTTCATTATCGACTAGATGTAAATGATTCGAGGGTCAGCCACTCAAGACACTAAATAAGAAATATTTCATATCAGAGACAGGGCCAACCCTTAAAAATGAAGTGTCTTGCCTCAGCTTCACAGAGCAAACCGCATCGATACGTTATGTAGATCATAACTCATTATTAATCCATCGCGACAGGTCTCACCATCCATATTTTGCATGATTTTCACGCATGCGTAAAATATGAGACAATTACTTCGTTGAATCTTATCCGGCATTCCTTTATAGTCGCAGTCTTATATGAATAAAAAACGCACAATTGTGGCCACATCCGCCCTGCCCTATGCCAACGGTGATATACATCTTGGACATCTTGTAGAATATCTGCAGACCGATTTCTGGACCCGCTTCCAGAAAATGCGCGGTAATGAATGCCTGTACATCTGCGCTGACGACACGCACGGAACCCCGATAATGATACGGGCACGACAGGAAAACATCACCCCGGAAGAACTTATCGCGCGCAGTCACAAGGAACATACCCGCGACTTTGCCGATTTCGAGATAGAGTTCGATAATTATTCGTCAACCAATTCCAGCATCAACCGCGATTTCTCAAACCAGCTCTTCGCGGCCATGCAGAATAACGGCCATATCGAAATAAGACCTGTGAACCAGAACTATTGCGAACATGATAAAATGTTTCTGCCCGACCGCTTTGTGAAAGGCACCTGTCCAAACTGCAAGGCGGAAAATCAATACGGCGATTCCTGCGACCAGTGCGGCGCCACCTATTCGTCGGCAGAAATCATCAATCCCAAATGTTCAACATGCGGCGCCACACCATCCATAAAATCAACCGAACATCTCTTTTTTAAATTAAACAGCTTCAAGGACTTCCTGAGAGACTGGCTTCCTAAACACACCTCCCGTGATAACGCGAACAAAATGCTGGAATGGTTTGATGAAGACTTGAAAGACTGGGACATCTCGCGCGATGCTCCGTATTTCGGCTTTGAAATACCTGGCTTCAAAGATAAATTCTTCTATGTGTGGCTCGACGCGCCGGTAGGATACATGGCATCAACAAAGGAATGGTGTGCCAGAAACAACCGCTCTTTCGATGAAATGTGGAATTCCAAAGAATCCGAACTTTATCATTTCATAGGCAAAGATATTGCAAGATTCCATTGTCTTTTCTGGCCGGCCAACCTTCATAACGGCGGATTTAAAACACCTGACCAGATATTCGTCCATGGATTTCTCACCATTAACAGCGAGAAAATGAGCAAATCAAAAGGCACTTTCATTAAAGCCAGAACTTATCTCGATAATCTTAACCCAATGTATTTAAGATTTTATTACGCCACAAAACTTAATTCGTCAGCCGATGATCTTGATCTGAACTTCGATGATTTTGTCTCAAAGGTTAATTCGGATTTAACCGGAAAAATAACAAATCTGGCTTCACGCGGAGCGCAGATGCTAAACAAGAACCTCAACGGCAAGATGTGCAAAATAGATGATGACGGCAGAACACTTATACAAACAGCTCAGAAACGATCTGAAACCATAGCGAATTATTTCGAAGCCCGGGAATTCAGCAAAGGCCTTGTCGAAATCAGGGATCTGGCAGATCTGGCAAACCGTTATTTCGACGAAAAAGCCCCCTGGTCATCCATCAAAACCGACCCGGAATCAACACGCGCCGTGCTTTCTTCAACGCTCAATCTATTCAGAGTATTGGCAATTTACCTGAAGCCGGTTCTGCCGCGCTATGCTTCAGCCGTGGAAAAATTATTCAACGAAAAGAATTACACATGGAACGACGCGCAAACCATTCTGGAAGATCACACGATAAATGCATACGAATATCTCTCATCCCGCATTGATAAAAAACAGATCGCGAAAATAATAGAATCCACTAAAGAAGATCTCGGTAAAGATGAAAAAATCAAGGCAACAGGACGCTCCGTCTAAAAAAGTTGCAGGCCTGCCGCAAAAACGCGTTATCGAGCTGTTGCTGAACAGATTCCATAACATCGAAAAGAAGTGGCATCATGAGGTTAGCCGAAAGAAATCCCTTGCAGAACTCAAAGAATATCTAAAAACCATACCCGATCTGCCGTTTATAAGCCGGCTTTGCAAACATATCAATGAAAACATCTCTCTGCCGCATTTGTGCGCGCTCCTCGTTCCTGTAGAACGTGAATACTCAAACCTGAACATTACCGATGACGATATCATTGTGACCTCACGAGATACCGCAAGCTCTGCCGAACGGAATATCATGCCGGTCACAGTTATACTTGAAAACATTAGATCCGCTTTTAATGTGGGCGGTATTTTCAGAACCAGCGATTGCTTCGGCATGGAAAAAATTATTCTATGCGGCTATTCTCCAACACCTGAAAACGTCAAAACACAACACTCCGCGATGGGAACACACGAATCCGTGAAATGGTCTCACGTGAAAACAATTTCAACCGCCATACGGCAAGCCAAACGCCACGGGACCACAATCATAGCAATGGAAACCGCTGTCAAAAGCCAATCATATTATCAAACAGAGTTCCCCTTCCCTTGCGTCATATTAATGGGCAATGAAAGGTTTGGCCTGACCAGAACTGCGCTGAAAGCATCCGACATGATAGTTAACATACCAACATGCGGGGCTAAAAATTCGCTTAACGTGGCTTGCGCTTTTGCAATCTGCGCTTCAGAACTCCGGCGACAATGGACAACGAAACACAAGAAGAATGATTAACAACCAGAGCGACAGATCTGAATGTAATTTATCAGACCTTCACAATCTGCTTAAGCACTTCTGCCACCGCACTGCCGGTAACGGGTTTCTGCATAATATAATACTCGGGGTGCTTGGCCATGATCTCTTTGGCTTCATCCGTAACCTGAAACCCTGAACAGAATATAATGGAAGGCATCTGCCATCCACGGGATTCACATTCTTTTTCTATCTGCCTGTAAGCATCCAAACCTCCCATGATCGGCAGATAAACATCCAATATCACAATATCATGATGCGATTCACGGAAGAGCTCCACCGCTTCCGTTCCATCTCCGGCCATATCCATTTCGCACTCCGGCAGTTCTGAACTGACAATTATACGGAATGTCCGGCGGACCAGCCTGTCGTCATCCACTATAAGAATTCGGTTTTTATTACATGGAGTCAGATTATTATCGGATTTTTTTTGAAGATTCATCTATCAGTCCTCCCTGAAAAAGCCTCTTCTTTAGGCTGATAATTGTCATTATACCCTTACCCTGCTATTGTCAAGCATGTAACAATTTTTCCTGTAAGACAAAATCAACTACAAGTCAAATTAGGCTTTATTTATGCTTGAAATATGACATTCCGCTTGAGATTATAACGTTTTATGGCGGGGTGTAGCGCAGATCCCGAGGCGCTTGCGCGCTCGGGACGCGCCCGGAAAAGTCGTGGGGGCCACAGCCTCAAAAAGGCTGGCCGCTTATTTGGCGGATTGGTACCTTCGACAGGCATTTTAGTTGGCGGGGTGTAGCGCAGATCCCGAGGCGCTTGCGCGCTCGGGACGCGCTTGGAAAAGTCGTGGGGCCACAGCCTCAAAAAGGCTGGTCGCTTATTTGGCGGATTGGCACCTTTGGCAGGCTAGTACGGATTTTAGTTGGCGGGGTGTAGCGCAGACTGGTAGCGCGCTTGGTTCGGGACCAAGAAGTCGTGGGTTCAAATCCCACCACCCCGACCATATATTTCAAGCCTTTTTGGAACTGGTAACTATCATACTGCTGAATATGAACATCAGCACGGCTATCCCGGCTGCCGCCATAAAGACAGAATGATGTCCGTAACTTACCCACATTATCCCGCCAACCGACGGCACAGACATGGATACAACATGATCTATGGAGGTTCCCAGAGAAAGGGTTGGAGCCACATGTTCCTGCTTAACCGCAATCCGGGATAAATATGTTGTTCTGGCCATATTCACTCCGAACAGCAGATTATCGCCAACGTAACACACAAACAGCACCCACAAGGCCAATTGCTGATTGCCCATCAAATAAGAAAACCCGTATCCGGCGCAAACAGCAAATATGCACACGGAATCAACCATAAGAACCTTTCGTTCGCCGACATGGTCTATAAGCCTGCCGAGCAACGGCTGAAAAAACATACCCAGGATTGAAGCAACAATCCAAAGCTGGGCAATGATATAGGCCGGCTGATGGAACACACGCACAAGCACCCATGGTCCGAAAGTAATGAATATTTGTTTCCGCGCTCCAAACAAAGCGGCCAGAACATAATACAGCCAATACGCGCGATGCCATACAAACTTCGGCCTGTTCAGATGCGCGCCCGGCAAACGCATAACAGCGAACACAACACCTGACAGTAACGCGGTTATCCCGCCGGCAAGAAACAGTTTGCTGTAGTTTGCTCCCATGTATTTCATGGTAACCCAAACCAGCCCGCAGCCAATAAGCGTAGCCGCTGTTCCTGCACCGGCCACCTGACCAAGTCTTCTCCCTTGCCTGTTAACATCTGCCAGATGCATGCTTACAGAAGACCTGATAGGCATCATTAAATGCATTCCGGAACTCCAAAGGACCATGAATGATATCATCATAGTCCAGCTGGCGCCCCAGCAAGCGATCCCTATCATCCCGATTCCGACAGCTACTGCGGCCCAAGCCGCAATGAGTGTCTCTGGCAAAAAAAACAACAGACCGGCAAAAAGCGCAGTAAGAAACCCCGGAAGTTCCCGTGGAAATTCAAGAAAACCTCTGGCGTCAGCCGTCAGTTCGAAAGTATCACTCAGGAAGTTATTGAAGGTGGTTTCGAAAACACCGCCAGCCACACCAAGAAGAACCGTTCCAATAAGAAAAAGACGCAACTGCGGCGATAAATTTCTCAACTTTTCAGCAATGGATAACCTTGTCATCAAAAGCCTTTCACGGTGTCCGGATTTCTTCTCCGGACACCGTACCGGCAAACGCCATTCCAACCAACATAAAAACAGTCTTTATGGCCACATTTGCCGGCAACTCAAGGCCTGATTTATCGATCTGATGTACCCCCGATACGGTTTCCAATGACCGGCACTGTTCCTTCATATCCGAAGAACACGTCATCATAACCTTCCGTACTCTGCATAAAATGCCAGCTTCCGGCCGGCTGTCCAGCATGACCTTCAGCGTCATACAGTGCAAGATCATCAATGCCGTCACCGTCAAAATCACCGACAACAGGAACCGTTTCGGCATAGCCGAATTCTGTTGTCTGGAACCCGGCACTGCTTTCCATGAAGTACCATGAACCCGGCACTGCCCAGCCTTCAAGGCCATCGGCATCATAAACACCATAATCATCAATGCCGTCACCGTCAAAGTCACCAACCACCGGCTTCGTTCCGGCATAGCCGAACAGGGCATCTACAGTACCATCCGTACTCTGCATAAAGTACCAGCTTCCGGCCGGCTGTCCAGCATGACCTTCAGCGTCATACAGCGCCAGATCGTCAATGCCGTCACCGTCAAAATCGCCTACAACAGGCTCCACACCGGCATAGCCGAACTGACCTGAATCAAATCCGGCACTGCTCTGCATGACATACCACGAACCCGGCACAGCCCAGCCTTCAAGACCATCATCATCATAAACACCGAAATCTGACTTGCCGTCACCGTCAAAGTCGCCAACAACCGGCTTTGTACCGGCATAACCGAAATTAACCTCTCTGTAGCCTTCGGTGCTCAATGTCAGATACCACATGCCCGGATGGGAATCATAATTGCCGTCGGCATCATAAACACCGTAATCCATTCTGCCGTCACCGTCAAAATCACCGGATACCGGCAAAGTGCCCGCATAGCCGAACACGTCAGGCTGATATCCCTCACTGGTAAGCATGAAGTACCATGATCCCGGAGAAGTACCTTCCGTGTCATAAACACACAGATCGGTCACACCGTCACCGTCAAAATCATTAGCAGTCACCACGCCGCTTGACTGATTGACATTCAGCATTCCCAAAGAACTTCCGGCAACATTTAATTGTCCATTGCCAAACGTGATATCACCAGCCGACGCAATCGAACCTCTGATCGTACCGGAATACGAAAGCCCCAAATCTGCCGTTACCCAGAAGTAAGACGTTACACCGGCATTCAGCGCGCTGTCTGATGTCAGATCAAATGTAACCGTACTGCCTTCCCATGTTACACTACTTAAACCACCCGCTTCTGCTGTGGCATCAGCATAACCGAGAGTTTCAGAATCACCGCCAAACGTGGTGGAATCGTCTTCATGATGAAAATACCAGCGGTTGTGCCACGGTGAATACGTGAAGCTCGCAAGATCATACAAGCTATCGACGCCAAAATCTGCCACCATCTCCGTACTGGCATCATCACAATACATGCGTTCAAAACCATCCGACCAATAATCATCATCATAATCGGCACTATAAACAACACTGTACCGGCCATCTTCATGCCTTTCTGCAACACCCCAGATCGCCCAGTTCTCTGAATCACAGATATCCGGATTACCGGTTCCAAGAACCGTAACATTACCCGACGCGATGTCCACATGATAAAACGTGCTGTCGTCACTATTCCATAAAATCACATAACCATAACCTGCAAACACACCGTCATAATCGCTGGAACCCATCGTTACCGTGTCGGAAAGCGTTACTATGGTATCCCCAAGAGTTAAATCATCATTAAGCGTTCTTATCGCGGCAACATCAAACGGTGTCGATATCTCACCAGGATCATTTACCCCGTCCCAAAGAGTATAAAGCGTACCTGTATTCAGATCGCTGAAGATTCCATCTCTCACGGGAAGCGATACACCATCGCTCAAATCAGCCGCATTGAAACGCACTGTATTGTTGTCACCTACATAATAAACATAATCAGGTGTAATCGCAATACCGCCATTATCATCTCCGGAAAGACCCTCATGATCAACAATAGAGAAATTATCGGCTGTCATACCCGTCAACCAGAACTTGTCACCCGATATCAGGTTCTGCGCTGAGGCAAAATCATTTGATTCAGACACATACAGACTGAACGGTTCCTCACCATCCAATTCGTTGTAAGTCCCGCTTAACGTAACGGATACTGCACTCAACGAAGCTCCTTCATTATCCGCAATCAGAGAGAACTGGCCTATCGGATAATCACCCACCGGCAACTCCGGCAATGCAGGCTGTAGATATCCCAGCGCGGGATTGGAACCAACCGTAAGTGCTACACGCGCGTTCACCCACACCGCAAGTTCACTCTCATTATTACCCAATCTGACATCAGGCGAATCGCTCGTAACATTGACGGTATTGGTAATCCAGCCGCGCGTTGCAACATCAACAACTGATGTTACAACAAACGTCACCGTCTGACCGTAAACCATATCGCCAATATTGTATACAATTGCGCCGGATGGATTCAATCCCGCAGGCAGAACATCAGTAACAACCACATTAGTGGCGGTATGCGGACCCGCATTTGAAACCGTAACTGTGAAGTTGAGGTCTGCCCCCGGATTAACATTGGTAGAAGCTGTCTTCCAGACCAGCAGATCCGCACTGGACCTGACCATCCCGTTAGTGTCAAGATCACCGAATGAGCTTACAGGAACAGCCAGCGTTCCCTGCGTCAACCCAAGATCGTCAATAGAAAGCATCGTTCCCATGATTGAGCCTGAATAGGAAGTATCCAGGTTGGCAGTAAGCCAGTAATAACGCGTACTCACTGGAAGTTCATCTTCAATGCCTTCAAGGGAAACCGTATCACCATCTATCGGAATGCCCTTCACTCCCCATGCAACTACGACATCTGCATAACCGAGAGTTTCAGAAGATCCACCAAATGTACCGCTATTTCCTTCATAGTGGAAATACCAGCGGTTATGCCACGGTGAATATGTAAAACATGCCAGATCGCTCAAACCACCGCTACCGCTAAAATCAGCCACCATCTCAGTACTGGCATCATCACAGTACATGCGTTCAAATCCGTCAACCGGCCAAGAAGAATTATCAACACTGCGCACAACACTGTACCGGCCATCTTCATGCCTTTCAGCAACGCCCCAGATCGCCCAGTTTTCTGCACTGTAATAACTCATATTACCTGTTCCAAGAACAGTCACTTCACCTGTCTCAATATCCACATGATAGAACGTACCGTCATCGCTATTCCACAGTATTACAAAACCATAACCGGCAAATATGCCACTATTGCCAAGCGTCAGCGTTTCAGAAAGCGTTACAATGGTATCACCCAAACTCAAATCTTCATTAAGCGTCCTTATCGCAGTAACATCAAACGGAGTAGAACCACTAGGATCGCTTGATCCATCCCAAAGCGTGTAAAGCGTACCTGTCTTCAGATCGCTGAATATTCCATCACGCTGTGGCAGTGATACACCGCCGCTCAAATCAGCGGCGTTGAAGCGCACTGTATTGTTGTCACCTACATAGTAAATATAATCAGGTGTAATAGCGATACCACCGCGATCATCACCGGAATATCCATCATGATCAACAATAGCAGAATTGTCTGCCGTCATATCCGTCAAATAAAAGAAAGGGGGTCCCATATTCTCAGCCACAGAAAAATCATTCACATCAGCCCCAAACAGACAGAACGGCTCATCACCCAGCAAACCGCTATATGTCCCGCTTATCGTGACAGCAAGATTATCAAGTTTCACACCGTCACTGTCTGCAGTAAGAGAAAACTGACCGATAGGATAATTCGTCGCCGGTAAAGCCGGCAGATCAGGCTGACCAAAACCGAGAATTGGATCAGCGCCAACCGTAAGAACAACATAAGGCCGCACCCAGACAACCACTTCACTTATGTTATTATCAAGCTTATTATCCTCTGTATCGCTTGTGATACTCACTGTATTGGTAAGCCAGCCGCGCGTGCTGGCGCTTACAGTAGATGTGATAACAAGCGTAACAGTCCCGCCCATGGGAATATTGCCAAGCTCATATTCAATTGTTCCGGTTATATCAAGTCCGCTGGCCGGAAGAATATCCGTAACAACCACATTTGTCGCTATTTCAGGGCCGGCGTTGGAAATCGCGATGGTAAAGTTCAAAGCTGATCCCGGCGCAACATTCGTTGAAGCGGTCTTCTGAATCATCAGATCCGCACCACTCCTGACCTCAACATCATGTTCCACAACTTTACCGTAATCACCATCATTCTCAACCGCAACGGTGCAGAAATAATATTCACCAAGCGGAGTAGAAGGCAGAGACACACTCGCCGTCCATAAACCGGTTTCCCCGTATGTCATAGGCACTTTTGTAAACTGCCTGCCATAATCCGCTTTGCGCCGGTAAGCAAGATACATCGTAGAATCAACATTATCACCGCTAAGATAATTATTGGACGCAACACATGTAATCTCATCGCCATGGGATGAAATGTCAAAATCAACAATGGTAATATCAAAAGCGTCATCAGTAGGAACAGCTCCCTTGTAAGTCAAGCCATTCTCCACGCACCAGTGCGAATCCTCCCCCTGATCAAAATAGAAATAACCATCATCTTCATAGAAATTAAGCTCATTCGTGCCTGACAGGATGAGAATGTCCTGATTGTCGGCCAAAGCACAATACGTGTCATAGTACGCATCACCTATCTGTCCATTGTTCACATTAAACAGGAAAACCGGCGAAATAATACTGCCCATCGTATATCCGTAGCCATCCGGCTCCGCAGTCGTCAGCAGCGGATTCCAGAAATCAGCCCCCGCCGACCCGTAATCACCGTCAAACCGGTAGCTGTCGTAATAATTATTATAATCATCGTCCCCGAAGAAGTTTACATAAAGATAATCGTACGGAGTCCATGTCCAGCTTTCGCAATCAAGAACAGGACCGATAAAGTGAGCGTATTCATTATAATTATCATCATTATACCATCTGAAATCGCCCTGCAATTGCATTTCCCAGAAGTTGTAATCTTCATATTCGTAATTATAAAAATCCCAGCCGTTTGCCTTAATCAACGGCATCAACTGCCATTTTGCCGGATTGCGGGCCTTGAACCATACCATGCCGTCATCAGTCAGCGTATCAAGCTCCGGCAATTCATCATTAAGACTGTAACCATCATACTCATCGCAATAGAAAATATCTTCCAGCTCCATGCGCCACCAGCTTATCTCTGTGTCATCAGTCTCTGCATATTCAGCATAAAGCTCCTGAATCATTATGTCATGCGCACCCGACGAACTGGTGTCGAAAATAACTCTTTTCCCGACAATCTTGTTGAAAGAACTGCCCATACTGCCATCCGTGGTTGTTTCAATATAGAGCGTTCCATTGTTTTCAACAGTACCGTAAAATACTTCCGCCAGATAACTCGGCGTGCCGGAATGAGAAGAGCTGCCCAATGCATACAAGTATGTATCAGCATTCGGCATCATCATGTGCAGACCAAGCACCTTCACCGCGTCATCCGCAGGAGGCGAGTCAAAATAAATATAGAAATCATCACTGTTAGTACTGGTTATAACGAATATGTCATAAGGCGTATACCCCATGTCTGTATCCAAATAAATCGAGCCCGAATTCCCATCGTAATTGGTCGCGTGAACCGACACGTCAATGCTGTAACACAAATCAACAACATCCGTGTACACCCCGCCTCCAAAAGTGGAAACAAACGTGACCGTATTGCTGTCATCAAACGTAAATACATCTGACGGATTAGCGTTCGTGCCGTTGACAGTCAGGGTTACCCCCTCATCCAACGTGCCAATTGTAACATCCGCGGCCAGCGCGCTACCCGCGCTGACAATCAAAACCGCTGAAAAAAGATACAGTAATCCCCTGAATAGTTTCTTCATGAAAAATACTCCTCCCCTTATTTTGTTATATATATTCCCTTTGAGAGTTATTTAGTAGGTGGCGTAACCTATTAAAAACCACGTTAAGGCGTCAATAGGAAAAAGGCGGTTTTTGTAAAAAAAATCAATGTTTCAGCAAATTTCCCTGAAAAATGGAGAAGACACCCCCTCTGCTTCACATTAAAGACTGGAATCAATATTGACCTGAAAACATAAAAAGGTATCCTTCCCCCAATACAACTAAACCGGCCCAGCGTAAAACTTGTCAAAAAAAGGGGGATAAAATGGGTATCAGTTCACGCGATGCTGTAAAAGCCGCAATCCAACATAAAGAATGTAAACGTATTCCGTACGCCATAGATTTCACCAGCGAAGCTGTCGCCCTCCTTCAAAAAGAAGTAAACTGCGAAAACTTCGACGCATGGATAGACAACGATGTCCAATCCATCTCTGTTCCCTGGTGGAGCTGGCATAACCTCGGCCCCGAATGGGCCGCTCCCGATACCCCCACTACCCGCCCCACGGTAATAGGATGCGGAAGCTACGATAAACTGGAAGACAATATCAAGGCCGCCCGCGAAACCAGTGACAAGTATTTCCTCGTGCGCCTCTACGGAAGCCACTTCGAGAAAGCATACTTCTCGCGCGGCATAGAGAACCTGCTTTGCGATATGGCCGCTGATTATGACTTTGCGAAAAAACTGCATAACACCATCATTGAAAAAAATATGGTCATGCTGGAGAATTTTCTGCATATCCCGGAAATAGACGGCGTGCTTCTCGGCAGTGACTGGGGCTCGCAAAAAGGAACATTGATGTCACCCGAAATATGGGACGACATAATCCGGCCCGGCGAACAAAAGGAATATGACCTGGTCCACAGCTACGGCAAGGATGTGTGGGTCCACTCCTGCGGATGTATAGACGTTCTTATCCCGCGCCTGATTGAAATGAAACTGGATGTCCTGAACCCCATTCAGCCGGAATGCATGGACATTTCCGCGCTCAAGAAAAATTACGGCTCCAAACTCACGTTCTGGGGCGGAATCAGCACTCAGAAAACACTGCCGTTCGGAACGCCGGATGAAGTAAAAGCCGAAGCGCGCAAAGTACGCGACCTGATGAGCAAAGGCGGCGGCTATATATTCTCGCCATCCCAATCCATTCAGGATGACGTGCCGGTCAAAAACATGCTCGCGTTGATCGAAACAGCCCGTGAAACGAGGAATATTTAAAACTAACATTCCAATCAGGATAAAATTATGACTTCAACATCAAGCAGTGACAGACAAATATTAAGAGAATTGGGCAAACGGAAATTTGAAACAGGAAATCTGCCGGTACAAAAAGAAACTTCTGAATTGTGGCGCCGCCTGAACCGGCTTGAAGCCGTACGGCCTCTCGTATGGATAAACGAAGTGCCGTGGCACGAAATGAACGTCAACGACGAATTGACCCTGCGATGTGAAGATAAATTCCTGCGCGGAGTGGAAGATAGTCTCCGCATGGAGCTCTATCAATGGAATCATTTTCGCGGCGATATGGTGGTGGAACCCGTACTCTATTCAGGCCTGATCGGGGGCCCCGCAAGCACTTATGCCGATTACGGCATTGAAGAAAAAAACGTCAAAGCCACCGGCGCTCATGACGTGGGTTTCGTTCCGGTAATCCATACCGAGGCCGATGCCGATAAAATACAAACACCAAAAGTATGGTTCGACAAGGAAGCAACCGAACAAAATTATCAGCGCCTATGTGAAATATTCGACGGTGTTCTGCCGGTAAAAAAACGCGGTATCGTCCACCAATGGCACGCCGCCTGGGACCAGATCATCCACTGGTACGGCATTCAACAGCTCTACACCGACATGTACGATAGCCCCGGCCTGATTCACCGCATTATGACAAACTTCTTCAAAGCATTGAATGAAGTTCTTGCTCAGCAGGAGAAACTGGGCATGCTCGATACCGGCAACGGCAATTACCGCATCGGGTCAGGCGGACTCGGCATAACTGACGAACTGCCGCATTCTGTCACCGGCCGCCTTGTCAGCCCGAAAGACCAGTGGGGCTGCGGAACAGGACAAATCTTCTCAGAGGTCTCCCCTGATATGCACGAGGAATTCTGCCTACAGTACGAGCGGCCGGTAATGGAAAAATTCGCTTTGTCTTATTACGGATGCTGTGAGCCGCTTCACAACAAAATCAACATGCTGAAATCCGTAAAGAACCTGCGCAAGATTTCAATGAGCCCGTGGATCAATGTTGACGTGGCTTCAGAAAATATGGGCGCTAACTATGTATTCTCGTATAAACCAAATCCCGCGCACCTCGCAATGGATAAATGGGACACAACACTGGTTCGCGACAACCTGCGCGGAGTGCTTGAAAAAACACGGTCAAACAGAATGGAGCTGATCCTGAAAGATATCACCACCATTCGAAATCAGCCTCAAAGACTATGGGAATGGGCTGACATTGCAACCGCACTGGTAAAAGATTTTTGAGGAATTGCGACAGAATAAACGTGAAAAAATGTGAAAAATACACAAGGATGCAATCATGACTAAAACACTGGCAATAAGACTTTATGGAAAGAAAGACCTGCGCCTCGAAGAGTTCGAACTGCCGGCCATGCGTGATGACGAAATGCTGGCCAGCGTGACTTCAGACAGCATTTGCATGTCTTCTCACAAGGCCGCGATTCAGGGAACGGATCACAAACGCGTCCCGAACGATGCCGCCCAAAATCCCGTTATCATCGGCCACGAATTCTGCGGAACAATTCTGCAGGTCGGCTCAAAATGGAAAAACAAGTTCAAGCCGGGCCAGAAATACAGCATTCAGCCCGCCATGAACATCCCCGGCCGCGAAGAGGAAGCACCCGGCTATTCTTTCCGCTATATAGGCGGCAACTCGACAAATATCATTATCCCTAAAGAAGTACTCGAATCCGACTGCCTGCTCCCTTACGACGGACCCGGCTTCTTCCCCGCATCATTGTCTGAACCCGTGTCCTGCATCATCGGCGCATTCAACTCTCAATACCATTTCAAACAGGGCGAGTATGTTCACAAAATGGGCATCGTCGAAGGCGGCACCATGGTGATCCTCGCCGGCGCCGGACCAATGGGACTCGGCGCAATAGATTACGCCGTTCACGGCCCCAAAAAACCAAATCTCCTCGTGGTGACCGATATTGATCAGCCGCGACTCGACCGCGCCGCGTCCATCTTCACACCGGAAAACGCGGCTTCTCACGGCGTAACCCTGATCTACCTGAACACCGCCGGAGCTGACGCGAAAGAAAAAATACTGGCCATCAACAAAGGCAATGGATATGACGATGTGTTCGTTTTCGCCCCTGTGGCACCGTTAATATCGCTGGCTTCTCAATTGCTCGGATTCAACGGATGCCTTAACTTCTTCGCCGGCCCATCAAGCAAGGACTTCTGCGCGTCTATTAATTTTTACGAGATTCATTACAGCGGCCAACATGTAGCCGGATCTTCAGGCGGCAACACTCAGGATATGCGCGATGCCCTGCGCCTGATGGAAACTAACTCTATAAATCCGGCCGTAATGATCACGCATATATGCGGCCTGGATAACGCTATTCAAACCATACTCGACCTGCCTTCAATACCCGGCGGCAAAAAACTGGTTTACAACAATATCTCCCTGCCACTGACAGCATTGACAGATTTCAAAACTCTGGGACAATCCAACCCCGTCTTCGCGGAACTGGCGCGAATAACCGAAAAACACAACGGATTATGGTCGGTGGACGCCGAAAGCTATCTGCTCAAAAACGCAAACCTGCATCACGCCTTGGCGTGATGCACCTTAAGCGCCGCGAGTCGGTCAAGGATTTGTCGCTCAAGGCCGAGCGCCGCACTTTGCAGGCAAAGCGCAGCCTCGGGGTTAATCCCGATTTTCAGCGCTTTGCGCCGAAAGATCGGCCCTGCGGGCGGATATTGCACCGTATTCATGCAATATCCGGACCAAACCAATCACAAGCAGATAAACCCGTGCAAACGCGGGATTATCCCGTATTTTGCGATTATTCTTCCACCCGGAAGAACAGCGCGTTACCCGGCATGATGTGTTCCTGAATTTGAGTGACGTTACCGGTAATCTGCTTGCCCATCGGACGCTCTTTTTTTCCGCAATCAATGTAATGAATAGCCTTCCCCTTTACTCTCACCTGCATGAACGCGTGTTTTTCCGCGGAGCCGTTGGCAATCAGAACATGCGGACGATTCCGGCTGTCGCGCATCTCGCCGATAATAACATTGGCAGGCGGCGATGGGCGACGCGTCACTGATGCTTCTTCTTCGATTGCCTGCACTATGCCTGTACCATCAAACGCCTTGAGACCGACAGGCGCCTTGGGCCAGTGATAGGTGGCAACAGACCGGCAATCACGATAACGCCATTCCCATTGCATGCAGAATTGATTATGCTGACGCTGAAGCTGATAAAATAGCGGACCGCGATTACCAAGCTCATCAATAGGCGCGCCGTACCCCCAGTTCATGCCGCCGCGATACTGAAAATATACTATCCCCTGCGCACCGTAAGCCAGCGAACTGTAAAACTGCCAGCTCATCTGCAGAGGCGTAGGCGCCTTGTACATCCAGTGACCATGCGCCAGAATTATATTCCAGAATGGAATATTATGACGGATAGCCGCGGCCTGATAATCGGCAAGACAACGATAATAATGATCGGCCCCGCCCCACTCTTCCGACATGGAGCAATATTGATCATAACTCAGCATGGCCGCTTTGGTCTCCTTAACAACATGATCAAGATACGCGCCAAAATCGCTAAACCCTGTCTGCTCCTGAATGGTTCTGCTGGTGCCGTCGAGATCAATAAGATGGTTCGGCAGATAATTCACATAAGGCTCGCGGTCTGTCAGCTCGCGCATGGTCCGGCACGCTTCCGCTACAGCCGGAAAATTCCCGCAAAGCGGCTCGTCTGTCATATAAAAACCCCATACCGCCGGATGTTTTTCCCATTCCTTGACTGCGGCGGCGGCCCGCTCACGGTAACCAGCCGGAAGAAGAATCTTTTCAGGCGGATTCCGCCAGTTGCCGCTGGGCGTCATTATGCGGGCGTCCAGAACCATAGCCTCTATCCCGTGCTCTGCGCAAAGATCAAGAAGACGCCGGGTCTCTTCATGAGTCTTGGGATCATCAGTAACCGTGCGAGTCATCGTAAGTGTAAACCCTATCTCAGACCATTCCTTAACCATCTCTTCCGGCGGAAGATCGGCTTGATACGGCATCCAGGATGTTAATGGAAATCGTTTAGACTGCATATATTTCCCTCCCCGTTGTTATTAAAGAAATTTCATTCTTACTGGTGGTCGCTGCGTTGTCAAGCGCCTTCAATGATCGGGTGTTGACATTAAAAAGATATGTGATACTGTAATGGCAATGTTATGTGACTGGCGCAGGTGGATTCACCACAAGGGAGCATGACGGAACCATATTGAAAGCCGAACGCCTGGGCTATCCACGGAATCATATTTAAGGATAACCCGGGCTCTTTTTTTGACTCCCGGAGAAGGAGGCGCAAAAATGACAACTAGACGCAAAAACTTCAAAAAAGGACGCTGGTCCGTAAAACTGGATATTCAGGATTTCATTTACCGTAACTTCAAATCCTACGAAGAGGGGCCGGAATTTCTGCAGGTAGCAACTGACCGCACAAAGAAATTATGGAAAAAAGTAGAGCGCCTTATGAAAATGGAACGCGAGAAAGGCGGCGTCCTCGACATAGATGTTTCCGTTCCCGGCGGAATCCTTTCGCATAAGGCCGGCTATATTGACAAGAAAAATGAAATCATCGTGGGCCTGCAAACCGACAAGCCTCTGCGAAGAGCCATCAAGCCGGTCGGCGGCGTGCGTATGGTGGAAAAAGCCTGCAAGGCTCACGGCTTCACGCTGGATCCGCGCATAAAGGAAATTTACACAAAATACCGCACCTCGCATAACGACGCCGTGTTCTCCATTTATACAAATGAAATGAAACATATCCGGCGCCTCGGCATCATTACCGGATTGCCCGACACCTACGCACGCGGCCGGATCATCGGAGATTACCGCCGCGTTGCACTGTACGGACTGGATCGTCTGATACGCGAAAAACATGCGGACCTTGATAAGTACAAGAAAAACGTCATGGACACCCGGAATATCCGGCTGAGAGAAGAAGTCTCTAATCAAATTAAAGCTCTCGAACAAATGATCGAAATGGGCAAATTATACGGCTTCGATCTGCGACACCCGGCCAAAAACGCCAGAGAAGCCATTCAATGGACCTACCTCGCCTACCTCGCGGCAGCTAAGGAATCTGACGGCGCCGCAATGTCCATCGGAAACCTGTCCGCATTTTTTGACATCTATATCGAAAACGATATAAGCGCCGGCTTGCTCACGGAAAAAAAAGCACAGGAATTGATAGACGATTTCATAATCAAACTCCGCATGATCCGCCAGCTCCGCCCGCCGGAATATGACCAGATTTTTGCCGGCGACCCGGTATGGATAACCCTCGTGCTCGGCGGCATGACTTCAGACGGCAAAGCAAAAGTCACAAAAACAGATTACCGCTTCCTGCATTCACTGCATAACCTCGGCCCGGCCCCCGAGCCGAATATGACAATTCTTTACTCCCCGCGCCTGCCGAACAAGTGGAAACAGTTCGTCGCTGAAATGGCCATAAAAACAAGCTCCCTGCAGTTTGAAAATGACGATATCATGCGCCCGATCGCCGGCGATGATTACGGAATCTCATGTTGCGTTTCTCTTCTGAGAATGGGCAGTCAAATGCAGTATTTCGGAGCGCGCTGTAACCTGCCGAAAGTGCTCCTGCTGGCCATCAACGAGGGACGTGACGAAATCTACAACGAGCTTGTCGTGCCCGGCGTTCCGCCACTAAAGGGCAAATACCTCAATTACGACGAGGTCCACAAGAATTTTGTTCACGTCCTGTCATGGCTGGTGGAACAGTATGTCAAGATCATCAACGTCATTCACTGGTGCCACGACAGCTATTACTACGAGAGCGCTCAAATGGCTCTGCTGGACACCGAACCCGACCGCTTTATGTCTTTTGGCATAGCCGGATTGTCCGTCGTGGTTGACTCGCTGTGCGCCATCCGGTACAGCAAGGTCAAGGCTCTGCGGAATAAACAGGGACTAACAAAGGATTTTATAATCAATGGCGATTACCCGGCGTTCGGTAACGACGACGAACGCGCCGACAACCGGGCCCGCGACCTTTTGATAACATTTATCACCGAACTGAGAAAACACGCCATATACAGACGCGCCACCCCAACTCTGTCGGTACTCACAATCACCAGCAACGTCCTGTACGGCAAAAAAACAGGCGCCACTCCGGACGGACGCAAGGCCGGAGAACCCTTCGCGCCCGGCGCCAATCCAATGTACGGCCGCGAAAAAAATGGAGTCCTCGCAAGCCTCAATTCAATATCCAAACTGCCCTATTACGCCGCACAGGACGGAATATCAAATACGTTCAGCATAGTTCCCGAAGCGCTCGGCAGAGATAGTAAAATCCAGATTTTCAATTTAATAGGAATTCTCGACGGCTACTTCACAAAAGGCGCTCATCATATCAACGTGAACGTGCTGGACCGCGAACTCTTGCAAAAAGCCATGCAGAATCCTGCCGACTACCCGCAATTGACGATTCGCGTTTCAGGCTACGCTGTTCATTTTACAAAATTGTCACGCGAACATCAGGAAGAAATTTTAAAACGGACCTTCCACGAGATGATATAAAAAGAATATATCGCGCCCCGCCACCACTGGCGCCCGCAGGCAACCCGCAACATGAGAACAACGTACGGAAAAATTCATTCCATCGAAACGCTCGGCACGCGCGACGGACCCGGCCTGCGAATGGTTTTCTTTCTGGCCGGTTGTAATTTCCGCTGTAAGTTCTGCCATAACGCCGATACATGGACAGAAACCGGGGCGAAACGCGTCTCACTTGAGGAAATTGAAGAAAAATTGAGCGGCATGCTACCATATCTGCGCCAACAGCACGGCGGCATCACCGTCTCAGGCGGAGAACCAAGCCGTCAGACCGGTTTTGTAATAGCGCTCTTCAAACTCGCCCATAAAATGAAATTGAGCACCGCGCTCGACACAAACGGAACATGCCCGGCGTCAAAACGCGATGCCCTGCTCGCTGAAACCGATATCGTGCTGTTGGATGTAAAAGCAAGCGAACCACGATTGCACCGCTGGCTCACAAAGGGAAGCCTTAAAACCGTACTCGAATTCGGAAGACTGTCAGCCAAAAACGGAACGCCGGAACTGATCATCAGACGAGTGCTCCTTCCGGGCATCAACGATACTGAAAAAGAACTGCGTCTTCTCACCAGCTACCTGAAAAGCCTGCCGGTCCGACCGAAAGTCGAGCTCATCCCCTATCACAGACTGGGCGCGCATAAATGGAAAGCGCTAGGAAAAATTTATCCGCTGGAAAATCTGAAACCGCCTACCAGCCGGCAGAAACAACGCGTTATTAAATTTCTCAGACAACACGGATTCAAAGTCCTGACCGGCGAAAAATAACTTGTTCCCAGTTGCTTTAACATATAATGTGTCCTCAAATATAAAAACAGGGGGGCCCATGAAACAGAAAATATCAACTGGGACAATGGTATTGATAATAGCAGGACTGACAGGGATGTTGATTGCATCCGGATGCGGAACGTCAGAACCGGCAAAACAAACAAAGCAACAGCAAAACGCCGCGCCTGAAGTTAAAGCACCCGCACCCGTAACACCTGCCCCTGCTGTACAGACACCGGAACCGCAAACAAACGCAGTCCCACCGCCCGCAACCCCTATGCAACCCCGCGCCCTCCAAAACGTAATGCGTTTCGAAGTGCCAAATGACAGCGCACTGGCTGTGTGCAGAGATGTGGGCTGGGTGTACGAAACAATGGTCGGCTGTGAACCGCCGCTGGGTGTCAAACCAATAGTCATCCGGAAATCTCCGGACGGCATGCCGCGGGCCTGTTTGAACTGGCTGCCGCAAGAATATGGAATCAATATAACTGGTCCGGACACCATGCTCTATTGCCAGATTGTGTTCCAGTTCGCCCACGAGATGAGTCATGTCTATATCAACCCCTACAAAGGCGGCTGGTTCGCGGAGTCGGTTTGCCATGCCATGATCTATGTTTGCCTGGACGCGATGGCTGAGAAATGGAAGACCAATCCCCCGTATAATAACTGGTTCAGTTACGGACCAAACTTCGCATCATACTGCAAGGATGACATAGCTTCCCAACTCAAACACTATAATCTAAGTTCCGCAGAAGACGCCCACGCGTGGATAAAAACGGGTCTGCCTGAAGCCATCAGCAAAGGTGATTTCGACCGCCCTATGCAGTTCATGAGCGCTATTGTACTGTTGGATATCATCAGACAGCACCCGAATTCGCTTGGTGCAATAGCAAAACTCGGCGAAGCGATAGGCGGTGAGAAAGGATCTGTGGATTTCCAGAAATGGCGCCAACTGGTTACACCGGAACAGCAACCGCTGGTTGATGCCATTGCAAAGGAATTCACATTTCCCGGCGTATGGCCGGTTGCTGCCGCTCAACAGCCGAATCCATAATCGCAAAATGCGGGATAGTAATTACCGGATGATAATAATTGGTGGCTACTCAAACAACCATTCTATTCCCTGAACCCTGATGAACCCTCCCCGCTTGAGTAGTTACAACCCAATAAAAAAAGAGAGTCACATTTCTGTGACTCTCTTAGTGTAATCTTATTTACAGATATTAGTATCTGTCACGTCCGCCGCCGCCGCGATTTCCACCGCGTCCGCCGCCGCCGTAACCGCCGCCGCCACCACCGCTAGGGCGATTTTCCCTAGGTCTGGCTTCATTAACAGTGAGTGCGCGGCCGTCAATATCATGGCCGTTCAACGCTGTTATTGCAGCTTGTGCTTCAGCATCAGTGCTCATCTCGACAAATCCGAAGCCCTTGCTACGGCCACTGTCGCGATCAATGATAACCTCAGCGCTTTCTACCGAGCCATGCGCCTTGAACAAATCCGACAACGTCGAATTGCCAACGCTATAGCTCAAATTACCGACATACAGTTTCTTACCCATCTCTACTCCTTACTCTTGTGTTTCCGACCCGTATTTTACTTTCCAGATCTTCGAAAGGGGCCACCGTTTTGGCCCAAAAAGTGGAAAGACGATCGAGAAATAAACTTGCAGGCATTAACTGTTGTCGCGAGTTTGACTCTATTCACTTTTATCCACGAACGTAAGAATACCATTTTTTACATATTTACAAAGGAAAATATGCAAAAATACCATAAATCCTTATATTGCCTTGTAATAATAACCCTTTTCCAGTGTCCGGTTTTGCTGCAATATGGGTTTTTCGACTCTATTGATCGCCCGCCACTGCATTGGTGGCGACTGCCGGCGGACAACTGGCCGGCTTATCCAGATCATACTCAAACCGCTGGGCAATCTTGATAATGAAAGCCTTGTGCCGCTCCGGCACACGCTCCCGCCAGATCCGCAGAAACTGCTCCATTGTGTCTGGTTCAAGCTTTTCCTTTGGATACCAAGTAACAGCTTCCCAATGCTCCGGCTCGGCGCTGAACAATTCGTACATCTCGGCCGATACGATGGGCGTGATGTACGTGCAGGAAGCCGCGTTCTCGCGATACCACTGACCGAGCGTCTTGCCGGCAGGCAACCGGTTGTTATTCTGTAAATCATTAAAATAAGATAACAGCGATCCGGAATAGTCCTTCCAGTTGTAATAAGGCGGATTTGTCTTCCAAGTTTCAGACATCCGATTCAAAGCGAACCGGGAGGCCGTTTCACACAGAGTCTCCTGAAACCAATGCTGCGAACTCTTGCCATATTCAAAATTGCACAAGAGATGACAGAACTCGTGGGCGAACTGGTAGGCCATCTGCGACCAGTGGGTGCCGCTAGTTGACAGCTTGACCTTTGTGCGCTGATCGGGACCAATATTGTAATAGAAAAACGGTCCGCCACTGGATTCAACATCAACAGGCTGCATCTTCCGATCCGGAAAATATTTCCACAGCTCCGAAGCCGCCGACATCATCACGGCCTGCGCATTATCCAGCGGGCATCCCCACTTGCCGTCATCAATGGGCGTTATTGAAAGCTCGTACTTCCATGCCGGATTAACCGCCGGTTCCGGCGCTGGAGCCGGCACAGGTGTCTTGACTTGTTCCGGTGCTGGCACAGGAACAGGCGCAGGAGCCGGCTGACACGGAACACTTGGCGGTTTTGCCTGACAGGGCGCTTTGGTCAACAGTCTGGCGCATGAAACATTGAACATCAGAGAAATCATCAAAACAAAAACTAAAAGTTTACGCGATATCATTTTCCAATCCTTTCAATTTACAAACCAAAGCCATGCCTTCTATTGCCGCATATGTTATCTTTTTCCTTATCCCGCATGCAACCTTTTTACGCGCGTCGCGTCTCCAGTATAACATGACCAAGCAATTCTGATGCAAGCGAACCGCGTGGGTATTCTCTTCCACCGGTCAGGTAAGAGACATCCGGTACAGGGGTCACCCGCGACGAAATCGGATTTTTTTTCATGCTCATGGTTTCCTGCATTTCGCGTTTATTCAGTAAATTTTCCTGCGCTCTATCATGGCTTGGATTCCAACCAATGGCAGTGCAGCACTCGCCAGATAATCCGGAAGCTGACGCTTCTGCTTATAAATCCACTCACAGACACCACCTTGCCGGAAATCTGCCACCATTTCCACCACGGTCCGGTCCGCAAGCTGTGGATCCACAAGGTCGAGTGCGTAAACAAACCATCCCGTCGGCGTGGCCCAGTATGCGCCATTCTGATAGGTGTCGCGCTCACAGCCCTGTTCCCAGTAGACACCGCCGGGCAGATGGCGGATCTGACCGTTCTGCACTATTTGCGAGTAGTTTGTCTTGAAATACATGGCGACTGCCTTTGATTGTTCCTGACCGGTAATTCCAAGAAAAACCGCAAACGCCGAACCCCAGATGTCGTGTTCTTTGCAACGGACGGTTGCCGCACGGAACAAACCGGCTTTGGAATCCCAGAAAACATTCCGAATGCCTGCCGCTACAACCGCTCCTTCCTTCTTCCAGATTTCAGATTCCGCTTTGCGCCCCAGTTCATCAAGCAGATCAGCTAGCTGTCGGCACGCCTGCACATACAGGAGCGAACAGAAAAGTTCATCACCCTGCTTCCTAATCATGTCAGTAAAACCGTAAGGACACCGGTCCCATTCTGCCTTTTCATCGATGTGAACCAAGTGAGTCTCTGAATTGCGCGGAACAGCGTTCATGCACTTCACGAGCGGCCCAATAATTTCATCCAGAAGTTTTTTGTCATGGGTTTTCCGGTAGGTATGCCATGCCACACCGACCGTGAATTGCGAACCATCGGCCACGGGATTTACACCCATACTTCCATACCCGGGCTGATAAATGGGTGTTCCGTCAAATTTTACGCAATCCACGCCGGCGCCGTCGGCACGCAGACTCCGGATAAAAAGACGGCATGCATCCGTCAATTCCTTATCCGTATAGGCATCAACCGAACCTTCCAGCGTGTATTCGTAATCCCGAAGCCAGAACGCTTCATAGCCAATCCCCACCTGCGGCGGAAAGGCGGCCGTGCCGTCATTCATGATACGCCTTGAAGCCCGGATAATCCGGCGGGCTTCTTTCTCCAGCCAGGCAACCGATTCGGTTATAGCGAATAAATCAGATTTCATTTCTCAGCCCCTTTTTCAACCGTTACTGTTATCATTAATGGTATGTCTCCGCGCAAGAAACTATCTTAACCACCCGGCTCCCCGGCATCGAGTTCCAGCCTGAGAATGGTGTCGACCACATCGCGTGAATCCGACAGTACAAGCGTTACGCCGGACGCCGTCTGCTCGAACGAAGCCACGGCGCCCGTAAGCGCCGTAACACTCAGAATCTTCGCTTTCAACGGGGGCAGGTTCAACCGGTTGCCGTCGCATTTCAGCACATGCACATAGATGGTATCACCTTTATAGACGGCGCCGCCCCATTCACCGTTGGCCCACGGTCCGCCGCTTGTACCGTAAATGCTTTCCCCGTATTTCGAAAGCCATTGTCCGATCTTCCTCAATATCGCCTGTTGATCGGCAGAAATCAGCCCCGTGGGCAAGGGCCCCACGTTGAGTAAAAGGTTCCCGTCACCCGTGGCACAGCTCACCAGCATCTGCAGACACTCCTCAAAAGTTCTCGTCCTGCCGTCCGGCCGGTACGACCAGCCGCCGTCGGCACAATGCGTCATGGTCATGCAGGATTCCCAGTTGCGGTCTGTCTGGAATTTTCCGATCGTCTGTTCCGGCGTGTCAAAATCAGCGCGCACCAGCGCCGCCAGTGCCGGACTCGGCTTATCCTTCGTGGGCTGGAAAAACCTGCCGGCCCTATCGTTGATCACTATGCCCGGTTGAAGTTCGTTCATCATGCGGAACAACTCCGGAAAATCGTAGTCACCCCAGTTGCCAGCGACATGGTCGAACCACATGATATCCACGCGCCCGTAATTCGTGAGCAGTTCACGGACCTGCCCGCGGTAAAATTCGTCGTATTTCCGGTTATCGCCGACGAGGTAGTCGGGATGGGTCCAATCCCGCGTGGAATAGTACCAGCCGAGCTTTAGCCCGTGCTTATGTGCGGCATCGGCCAGTTCGCCACAGATGTCGCGCTTGAAGGGCGAAGCCATTATACTGTAGTCCGGGCGTAGTTTCGTAGGCCACATGGAAAAGCCGTCGTGGTGCTTGGTGGTGAAGACGACATACTTCATGCCGGCTTCCTTAGCCAACCACATCCACGCGTCGGCGTCAAACTCGACCGGGTTGAACCGCTTGTAGAGATTATCATATTCCTCAGCCGGCACGATTTGGTTGCCTTCGCCGTCGAATGGGTGCCCGATGCGCGACCAGCTTATTTCCGTGCCGCGCACACTCGCGGGGCCCCAGTGAACAAACAAACCAAAGCGGGCTTCCCGCCACCATTTCATTTTTGTTTTCGCATCCTGCTGTTGCACCTTCTTGTTCATTTTGAATTACACCTTTCATCTGAGGATAAAGATTTCATTTCCATACAAATATCTACTATGCAAATTAGCACAAGGTCATTCAAGGAATAAGTCATAAAGAGGCATTTAAACCACAGTGGTCATGTGATTTCTTTATTGGCGACCCCCTGCACCCCCAAGCCCTCGCTCTTTTCTGCGTATTTAGCCGATTTTTCATGAAACATGCAGATCAGCCGAGAATGTAGTCTTGACAAATTAATTTCCTACCAAATTGTTATTGACTTACTTTTGGTTGTGCTGTACAACATTAATCATGAAAACAACTCATGAAACTGGTACAATATGCTTTACCGTAAAAGGGCAGGTGGTGATCCCGCGTTGGCTGCGCAAGGAATTTGAAATCGACAAAGGCACGCGGGCCCAGGTGTATGCCGAGGGTGACCACATCGTCCTGAAGCCGTTGACGGCAAAACGCTATGACAAACTGCAGGGCTGTCTGAAGGGTGTCGGCGTTTTGGATGCGCTGATGGAAGACCGGAAACTGGAACGGGAGCTGTGACATGGCAACCAAGGTGCTTGATAGTTATGCTCTGCTGGCTTTTTTTCAAGGCGAACATGCGGCGTCAGTCGTAAAAAAAATCCTGTTGGAAGCCGAAGCGGGCCGTCACAGGTTGCTGTTGAGCGTCGTGAACTGGGGCGAGGTCTATTACAACATCCTGCGGCGCACGTCGACCGACATGGCGGAAAAAATGGCCAAGGAAATTGCAGCCATGCCCATCGAACTGGTGGGGGTGGAAACCGACCTGCAACTGGTCCGGCAGGCTGCACTCTATAAAGCTAACGGCAAACTGGCGTATGCCGATGCATTTGCCGCCGCGCTGGCAAAACTCCGCAACGCCGAACTAATAACCGGCGATAATGATTTCAAGGCTGTTGAAGGCGAAATCAAAATCAGGTGGTTGAAAGGGGAGAAGCGCGTGGAAGTGAGGGCGAAAGGGTGCATAGGCAGAAAAGAATAGCGCAGGGAAAGCCAATAAAGACGGGGGTGATGAGAAGAAAAGGGGAAATATTTCGTAAAATATTTCTGGCGTTCCCTTGGTAATACCAGTAATAATACCAGCTATGCAAATCTTTAAGAAAGGTGCGGAGGTATTAAATGAAGAAGTGGAATGAAGTTGTGTTCGCAGATTTTCCATCCATTGGCAAGATCACTCAAAAAACGATTGATGCGATAAAGGGATCACGTTTGAGATTCCGTGGCAGTGTTAGAATGTATCAGGGAATGATCCTGACCGATAAAGCCTATGCTAAAGAACACCGGAATGCGGAGAAGCTTATCTTGCCATGAACAACATATTGTTGCGCCGTCTGGTTGTTCTCCATAACAAAACAAAAAGCATTTCCATTGCAGCAGAAGAGTTGGGCGATCAATCGACGGATTTTCAAACAGTAAAAGAACATCGTGATGCCTATGAACATATAATGCGAATTTACGCCGCTGAACTCGACATTGTTCAACCTCCGGATGGACTGACGAAAGATCAGTATTCAGACAAATCTTTGGATAAAGCTTTGGGACATGAATTCCGTGCATTTTATGATGCTTCTGATCTTTATTCGATAAGAGTCAAAGCGGAGATCTATAACATACTAAATCCTTTTACGGTGGATTGCATAAGAACAGCAATCCCGAATTATTTTTCAGAGATTAAGCCGAAATTTTATGAGATAATAAAGCTCATTGGTAAAATGCGCGAAAATAAAGACATAATCAATGATATAACTTCGACGGAGATCGATAAATATATCGGCTTTATCGAAGAATTGGAAAATATTTTTCAAACGATAAAAAGGGCACTTCCATCAATGAAGGAATTTCGGGGAAAGGAAATATGGGATAAAGTTATATGGGTCATTGCGGGTGGGGTTTTGATAGGTCTGATAATACTGCTAATAGAGAAACTCACTTAAACAACGGCTTCTCTTTTCACTCCTTCTTGAGATCGCGGCGGAATCAATGATGGATCCATTTTCCCTTCCTGCTTTCAAAAATAGCGGAGTATTGTTGCCCTTATTCTTACTCATTATGGCTTTCCTTCCCTACTATTTCCCAAGTCTTTCTTTTTTCTGCTGAAACATTGCTACTGCTGATTCAAGGTTGGATATATATTTTTTCAGCAAAAGGAATAATTACCGACTAGGGTTTATCTTGTTGTTTTTACCTTCTTTAAAAGAAAGACGCACAGGAACATGACCTGATTTCACTGCTTTAGTAAAATGCCGATTTTCCCATAGAATTTCTGTACGCAAATGATCTCTTCCTGTCGTACCACGAGTGCGGGTCGCGATGCTTCTTTTTCGCCAACCATTCTTAGGCGTCAAGAAGGTATTGTACAAATCCACGTTGTAACTACTAACTAAAATCATGCACTTACATTTATTACAAATGGATAACAACTCCATGTGAAATGACTCGTAATTTGCATCAATAATATATTCGTGGCCTCTTGGAATCAAATATGGAGGATCTGCATGAGGAGACTGACAGAGCCGGTATAGAAGGCGTTCAAACCCATATTGCGCCAGAACAACCTGAAAATCCTCTTTTGATTTGGAGGCATGATTCGTCAATCGTTGCCGTACCGATGCGGATATGTCCTTTGGCGTGGAAGCTGTCATTCCATGGCCTCCAGATACGGGCGCATTACATTCGACACACGGCAGACTTTGGCATATTTCCAGAGTTCCGAAGGTGAACACTTCCGTTTCCTGAGACATTCTTTCAGGGCTTCAAGGGCAATATCCAGCCCGACTTTGTTCCGGTACTTGAAGCAGTCGGCCACCGTTTTGCCGGGATTGGTTATCTTGACGGATACTCCTTCAATGGTGTGAGTCTCGATTCCGGTTGCATAAGAAACATTAGAGAACAGCATAATGCGGAAAGGAAGGTCTTTCTCCCGTGACGATGCCGTTCCTCGTTTAAGTGCAATCCAGACTTCGGGTGGATTCTGTGTTCCAATGTTGTGAAAACGAAGTGCCGAAAGCAGGCAAATAACACCTTTGGGAATCCGTTTGGCAACTGTAGCCAGCGTGATGTTCTCCGAGGTGTTGGCTCCGGCAAGCCTGTAGATTCCCCGGCCTGTTCGCAGAAGCAGTCCTTTTGAACAAAGCCGCCGGAGATGTTCAGGATGGATTCCATGGGCAACCAGATCTTTGACCCGCAGAAATCCGAGGGTTTTTGCCAGTTTCAGTACTTTATCGGCTTCATTTTCATTTCTTCTCATGTGTAGAAATATATGCAGTTATAAATATCTGTCAAGAGATTTACACAGACCACCAAATTCAGAAAGCACTGTTTTCTGAATGGCAGAAAGCAATTGGGCAGACACTGTTTGCCCAATTGCCGCCATCTTATTTCGGTTCATTGTCTCTTTTTTCCTCACACACGATCCTGCGGGTCTTTACACTGCTTTTGAACTTCTGATTTCTTCACCAGCCCCGGCAGGAAGATTGCCATCAGAATGCCTGATATAAAGAAAATAAGACCGAAACCGGGCATGAACCATGCCTGCCCTTTCAAACCCGGCTCCAGAACACAGACATCCGGGGCACCGGTCTGGTAGTATACTTTTACCTCTTTGCCTTTGGGATACCGGTCAACAATGCCCTGAGCGTGCGAAGGATTGCTCGAACCATAGTCGCCAAAGGCTACTTTGTTCCCACTGCGGGTCCGCCCGTCCACCGCAAACTGGTAAAACACCTCGGCGTGATATGTGCCACCGCCATCATTACCCGAGTGGTATGCAACCGTGGAGTTCTGAATGGTTCCATCAGCAACCGGCCACATCAAACTATCATTGGCCCGGCGAACTTCTTTCACGCCAAAGTAGAACGTAAAAGCCCCAATAAGTATGAACGGTAAAGGAAACAATCGGGAGAAGAAAAAACGCATTCCGGGCGACATCTTATTCGTCTTATTCATACATCTTGTCCAGAGTAGATGTTCACATTCCCGTAAGCTTTAAACCAGAAAATCACGCAATGATTTTTTGATTTTTCTGCGGAATCTGACACCCATGGAAAAGAATGTACACCCCAAAACCATGAATGTCCCCGGCTCGGGAATCAACGCGCCGCCGCCAGCTCCGGCATCGTCCAGATAAAGATCGTCCAGTCCGTATTCTTCATTAGCATACCCCGGCTGATACGTGAGCAGTATTCCTATCTCATCCACATCTGCCAGAGCATTATCCCACTCCGTCTGAGTATCCCCACCTGACGAATACCATGATCCTCTGGTGGCTCCAACATTGGCGCTATACGTGCCCCAGCCCGCCGATATGCTGGTAATATCATAAAACCATGTTACACCGCCGGCACCACTACTGAAATAAAGAGTAAGCGCGCCCGGTGCACTTGGGCCCGGACCTCCCGGAGTCGCGTCCGCGTAGAAACTCAGCCAGATTGACGCCACTCCCAACCCGGAAAAACTTATATTCGGCGCCAACGGCCCATTGACAGTGTAAATTTTATCAGTCCGCGGGGCAAAATTTGTTGTACTGCCCCCTGTAATTTCCAGCGCGGGCTGACTATAACTACTGCCTTGCGCAATACCGGCGTAAGGAGATCCGCCGCCGCCGACATAATCCGCTATCTGCCAGTTTTCCTGACCAGCAGTCCAGCGATGGTCATACCCGGTGATCAACGCGCCTGACGCGGCGGCGCACCAAACCATGGCGCTAATCGCGACTATTAAAACACCTGCTATTTTTTTCATTGTACAGACCTGCTCTTTCACTCTTTGACTATTCTGTAGAAATACGTTCCATTCACGGAAGGTTCAAAGTCCACATATGTCATGAAACCATTGTTAATATCTTCTTCCGTCGGAGTCAAGCCCGTCACAATAGCCGTAAAAGTATCGGCCATTGTCTGGCTTCTCAATATGGTATAAACTCCGTTAGTTACGCAAGGCCATGTAATTTTCATGGCCGCCCCGTATTTGCCTATCTTTGCCGCAAATACTGAATTCGGATCTGTCGGCACGGTACCGGCAAGCAGTTCCATTAAATCGGTCATACCGTCTTTGTCTGTATCCTGATTCTTTTGCTGGTCCGTCAGATCGGAAATGCTCTGAACTCCGAAGTAATCCAGAATATTAGCCGGTGTTAATTCCGCATCACCCATGGAAGACACTCCATTCTCATCAAGGAGCCGGAACTGTTCAATGGTATACGACTCAGCCGCGCTGCTGCCGGGCGTCAGCCTCACACCGATAACGCCTACACTGCGCAGATCCAAATCCCACATCGCCGCCAGATCTCCGTCACAATTGCATTGCCAGCCGTCTTCAAGCCTGAAGCTGAAAAAGTTGGTCACGCCATCAGTCGAAACTTGAACATTTTCATTCCGCCATTCACGGCCGATAATATTACTGCTCCGTAAAATCACCATGATATCGCCAGGTGTATGACCGTTACTTGTTATCTTGAATGACAGCCCTTTTACCCCGGCGCTGATATAATCGCCTGAAAACGCCCCGCCATTTGTCGCCGGATCAGCAACAACGGCGGCGCAAGTATATGCGGACGGCACGCCCTGCGCGGCAAACGATACAGTTATCGAACCGGATGACGCGCTGGAAAACCCGACGCCGCCATATCGTTCATCTGTCCGCCATACTCCTGATTCTCCCGTCAACGCGGCAACAACCGCGTACGCGGAAAGCAGAAGAACAATACAGCCGGCCGCGACTCCGGTCTGCATCCGCCTGCTTGTTTCTTTTGCTGTCTTTTTCATGGCTTACAACCTGTCTAAAATATTTTTATGGAACTGTCCACTCTGCTCCAGCCGCTGTATTCTGACTGTTTATATGCCAGAACACCTGACCTGACGTCATCGTAAAATTCTGACTGCCGTTGCCCCACTGCCAACGGTCTATAGCCGATTTATATCTGAGAATGGTGTACGCCTGGTTTGCATATATATAAACCATGTCGTTCACCACTGCATCGCCGAATCCCCAATCGCTTCCTGCTGACGATGCTGACGCAGCTCCAAACCGCCATGCCAGCATATCAACACCAGCCGCCGCGCTGTCAGAACCTGCAAGCACCACAGGCCCTATGGCTGTGGTGTTATACGGATGGAACGATGCCGCGTCGGACCCCGCTTTTCTGTTCAACCAGAAAGCTCTTACCGGAGAAATGTGCGCATTGGCAAGCTCCATATCTCCGCTTACCCAGTTCCAGTTGGTAGACGCGTTAATCGCGTATCTGCTCCAGCCGTTGGTATACAGAACCATTATTTCATCGGTAATGGCAAGCCCGGCTTTTAAATCCATTCCCAGCCTTTTTCCTGTATCAAGCATATCTTCATCGGCTGCGTATGTGGCGCCTATTGTGGCGACACACATGCTTCCAGTTGTGTTAACACGCACAAGCACGTTGCTGTATGGTGTGCCGGCGAGACTGGAATAGTATTTCGAGGCCGCCACCAGATCCAGCAGAGCTCCGTTTTGCACTTTAAACTGGGCCAACTGCAAACTTACACAGCTTGTGGGAAACAATAATGCCGAGCCATTCAATTTTGTCAGCACGGAACCGTACAGACCGCTGGTCGAGACATAAAGATCCCAGTTGGAATTGGCGAAATCTGCATGAACGCAGAAACCAAGCCATTTATTGGTTGGCACCGATGTCGCCAATGTTGTCCACGCGTTGATATCTTCGCCGCTGACCCGGGAGTAAACCCTGAGAACACGCGCTGTGTTTACATAAAAAGTTCCGGCAGATGCCGAATCAACCGGGGGCGCCCCCGGGGTATCATCATAAATATCCGGCCAAGTGTGAAAAAACAGCCAGGCGTTGCTGTTGTTTCCGGATGTAAAGGCAAGCGTCATGTTCCCGGCATCAAAGTGACAAACTTTACTGCCGTGAAAAGTCATGTTGGTTGCCGCGGCATCACAGGTGGAGGATGCCGTCCAGGTTGCCGTGGTATTGACCCCTGATTCAAAACTGTCAAGAAACGGAAAATCAACCGATGCTATCGTGCTGTTATGCCAAACAAGCAAAACAAGCACGGTCACCGATACCTTCAAACCGCTATGGATAAAAGTTCTCATCTTTTTACCTACATTATTATCCTTTTTCCTTACAGATTTGTCAATTCAAATAAAAACCCTTAAAAATACAATTATTGGGCTTTTTCATCTTTTTTCAGGTTAATCTCTTTATTCACCTTATTCAACAGTTGGCGCGCTCCGGAATCCACCTTATCCGGCTTGCTGGAATCACGTAATATTGTATCCAATGTCTGCCGGGCGCCATCCAAATCACCGCGCTTGAACATTATTTCCGCCGCGTTTAACCTGATTTCAAACGGGGAATAATCCGTTCCAACGTCAATATTTGCAAGCGCTTTTTTCATGTATTCATCTGCACGCCCGAAATCACCGCTACGCAGATAAACCAAAGCCACCGTATCCATAACAGCCGGTGAATCACCGCCCATTTCCAGAAGACGCGGCAATAGATTTTTGGCCCGCGGCAAGGTCCTGTCCTGCTGAGCCAGATAATATATAAGATTATTTAGAACAGCCACTTTCTCAGGATGCATTTCGTAAGCCGCGGAAAGAATGTTTATCGCCCGGTCCGGCATCCCCTCGGTCTGCGCCGACTCTGCCGCCATCAGCAGGGACTCCAACTGAACCTCGTTGATATTCTGTTCTATTAATTGCCCGATCAAATTCAAAGCCCGCCGGGTATCACCCTTTTGAAAATAAACGAGCCCCAGTCTTTCGGTCCATTCAAATTCCCCGGGTATTTTTTCTTTTAAATATTCAAGCGCTCTTGTGAGATCCTCTTTCTGCACATTATCCAGATTAACAAGCGCCTTGTAGAAGCGGGCCGGATCAGGCGCAATGGATGCGCCACCCATAATACAGTCCAGCGCCCATTTATTATCACCCGTCGCAATAGCGCACTTTAAACCTGTAACATAAGCTGGCGCATAACCATCGGAACGGTTTATTCCATCTCTGGCCGCCTCAACCGCGGGCGCGATAACACCTTTTTTAACAAGGAAATCAGATACCCTTAACATCGTATCAGGCGAAAATGTTTTGGCAGTCACCGCCTTTTTGACTTCTTCCAAAGCCCATGTTTCCATGAACGCCTTGTCTTTTTGACGCATATTGCAGACAAATGAAGCAACCCATATCTCGGGATCATCCGGACACGCAACTGCCGATTCCATTACCACATCAGGATCCCCTTCAGTAAGCGCGATAAGAATCCTTCTCAGGATGGCGGATTTGGGCATAAGCTTTACCGCTTCCTTTGCCGCGTGAATGGCGCATTCGTACCGGCCCTGACGTGCCGCCAGCATTATCAAACGATGCAATGCCACGGCTCGTTCAATATCATTGCGGCCCGCGGCAACCCATCCGGCCGTGTCTTCCGACGCGGCATCCTGCCCGCCGCCTCTGAGCCAATTCAATTCCAGCTCGCAAAGTTTGCGGATAAACGGACTTACGGCCTCCTTGATCTGTTTCTCTCTGATGCCTGCCTCTATATTTATCTCCTCCCCTGAAAGCGGCGGAGGCCAATTTCTCTTTACTGTAAGCTCGGCCGGCGGTATGCCCAGCGCATTTTTTTCCTGTTCACTGTCACGCGTAATTCTAACACCCAGCATTGAGCCAACCCGTTCCGCTTCAGCAAAACGGCCCGACTGATAAAGCAGGCGTACAACATCAGGAGAATTGCCGCTTTTTTTATCCTTCCTTAACAAGAACAATGCCTGGTCCTTGAATCCGAACACATCCCAAATTGATGCTTCCGCCGTGTTGAGCAAGGCAAGGCCCGGATATCTTTCTTTCATGCGCTGGACCACATCCATCGCGCAAACGCCAAGGTTTAAATTCATCATCGCGTTAATCAGCAAAAGTTCCGATATCGGTTCTTTCTGTAATTCGTCAGCATGTTCAACCAGCAGTTCCATGCTTTCCTGCCACTTCTTCTGCTTATCGTAAAGCATCGCGTGCCTTAAAAGAACTTCCGTCTTTTTGTGCGGGTACTTTTCGGCTATCTGGTCCAGCTTTACATGAACATCATTATACCGCCCCATCATTTCCAAAACAGCCGCGTGGGTGATGTCTATCCACCATGAACCGGCAAGCTGTTTTTTCTCCAGCTGTCCCAAACATAACTTTAAATACCGGCTCTGAACCTCGGTCAGATTTTCCACAGCAAGCTCATCCGCAAGAGGAACTTCCTTCCAAAACGACTCAAGCAAAGTCTTTTTCGTGTGTTTATACAACGGCTTCATGTCTATCGACGTCTGATCGCGCTCCATTGGAACGCCAATATCACGCCGTTTGAACGTGAACCAGACGTCGCCAAACTGCGCCGGTGCCAGACTCAATGCCGGATGCGAAGGATCAATTTCATTGAGTCTTAAATAGACCATCCATGCCAGGTCAGGCCGTTCCAGTTGAAACGCGTAACCGATGCAGGCGGCAAGCCTGTCGGATGACAGGCTCATAATATTTGCCATCAATACATCTTCAAAAACTTTCTCCCATTGTTCATTCCGGCTTTCAGCGGCAAGCACAAACATACAGCTCAGCAGGCGCGGGTCATGCGGCCAGTTTTTCAACGCCCGGTTCATCGCCGCCCCGGCTCCGGTAATGTTTTTCATCTTCAAGTTGGCGTATATCGCCGTCAACGCGTGTGGAAATGAACTGTAGGACATGTCCTTATCAACACTGACTATGGTGCTCCATTGCTCATGCTCCGCGAGATAGAGAAAGAGCGATCTGACGCGTTCAACCATCTTCGGATGCGAATCAACCGAAGCAAGCAGAATGTTTTTTGCCACCTCTTCAGGGTCATCCCGCAATGCCGCGTATTCGGCCTTTATCATGGCCACGCCCGGCGAACGCTTTTCCACCTCCGATAAACCTTTCAGCAGAGCCTCAGCTTCCGGCCACCTGCCAAGCTCTATCAACGCGCGGCTTTTTAGAACCACTTCATAAACATCCAGCTTTCCCCGGATCTCATCGAATTTCCGCAGTGCCTCTTCATATCTTCCCTGCAGTACAAACACACGCGCCTTCTTTGCAATCAATTCACGATTGCCCGGATCCATTTCCAGAACCTTGTCAATGGCTTTCGAGGCGGCCGGCAGATCGCTGACGATCAAACCGTCAACAGTCCCTTCTATCATCGCCACGCGATGCAGATTGTTGTTTCTTGCAACTGCAAGCACGGCAACAGCTGTAAATATCAATACAATGAACCATATCCAGCCGGCCCGCGCCATGAACCGCCAGAAAGACGGAAGCATTGTTCCCTGATCAGGCCGCTCTATTTCACCACGCCGAATTCGATCCTTCTCAATCTGCCGCCTGACGGTCAACGCGTGATACGCGTATATTTCCAGCTGTATGAGCACAATGGCAATCAGCAGAAAGAACCCCATCGTATCATGAAGAAACGTCTGCCCCTGCTCTGATGTCATCTTTGACGCGAAAAAAACCATGCCGCTAACACGCGCGATATTCAGAACAGCAACCTGCGCAATGCCCAGCACAATAAAGCACAGAGCCAAATGCCATCTGACTCGAAACAGCAAACACAGACCGAACGTGGATAGAACAACCGTCACTATCGTGCGCATGCCACTGCATGCCTCGGGAACGCCAAACACCCTGAAACCGGTCCTCAGCAATAATCCATCCGCCCATACCCTGACATTTAAACAATGAAGGCACCATTCGGATCCCTTCACCGTAAGAGACTGCATGGCAAGCTGAAGCGGCCCGAAAATCTGACCGGGCAAAGGATGGATCCAGTACAACAGAAACACGGCAATAAAAACATCACCCGCGAATTTTCCGGGCAACGCCCATCTTAAACACACGAAAAATAACAGCACCATGCCGAGCCATTCGATTTGATGAACGCCGAATATAATACCGGCTAAAGTCAGAATTGTTCCTGCAACAGCAGTCACAGGTACAAACCATGAGGCGGAAGTAAAACGTTCAACGACGCCTTGAGGCGCTTCTGCTTCCTTGTCGCGAAAAAGTATGAGCAGGGCAAAAAAGGAACCTAATATGAAACGAATCACTCCATCCTGATCGGCTGCAATTCTGTTGAAATTGCAGACCACCCATACCGCGAAAAGGGCTATCGCGAGAAATAGAGCTCTTTTTTTAGTTTTATTCACAAACTACATCAGACACCAGCCCCGCGTGCCTATTTTAAGCTCCCTTTGTTCAAAAACATTATTCCATCAACCTGTTCTTAATCGAATAAACCGGTAATATATCACATACATTTGTTCTTGTCGTCTGCTTTCATCCAATAAATATTACCGATGAAATACCCTAAAAACATTGGTTTTATCGCTTCTTTCAATGTCCAAGAATGGCTTTCCGATACCGTAGATTAACAGGACAATCCAGTCTTTAGACCCGGAGAGAAACGAGGGTTATCCTGTCTGCCCACATTGCCTGCGGCTTCAAGCGCTGCAGGCTGGGTCAAAAACTCTTTCCTTCTTTACTTTCGCAGTGCAACGGAGATCCGGACAAAGCCTCTTAACCAACATAGCCTTGGCGACGTTGGTTGGCTTTGGAGGACTCGTCTTCTTGTCTTCTTTGCTTCTTCTCTTGAAGCCTTGGCGACGTTGGTTGGCTTTGGAGGACTTGTCTTCTTCCCCGTAATTTCTTTTATCTGACAATTATCACTATTCCATAAGGGAAACGCACCATACGCGTAATCACATCATACCCGTCATAACTCCCGCCCAGAAAAACACCGGCACAATCCACCTGCGTCGTAAAAGCAATAGTATCCGCCCAGCACTCCCCGTACGTGTTCGTTCCGTAACAGCGGTAATAATAAACACTTCCAGCCGTCAGCCCGGAGACATTCACATAAAAAGCCCCCTCCACGCGCGTGCCCAGACTGTTTGTACTCGCCCAGTTGTTCGTGTTCTGGCCGAAATAGATTTTGATATCCGCGCTTGTCCCGTTGGTGAGAGCGCCGTTCAATCTGGCGCCAGTGCGGCTCACCGGTGTGGCACACAAACCGGCATCAAGAACCGGCGAACTAGGAATCTCAACCATTGAGGCTGACCAATATTCGCCCACAGCGTTGGACGCGTAGAAGCTGTAATAATATGTGGAGTTCGGCGTCAGCCCGGTCACATTCGTGGTCAGCGCCTGCCCTTCGCCGCATACCCCGAAAGATTCCTCATGCGCCCATGCTGTCTTGTTCGTCCCGCAGTTGGCCGCGCCCCAGTAAACCCAGACAACGGTTTCCGCACTGCCCGTGGAAAGCAGTGTCCCGTTCAGCCACGCGCTCTGATCTGTCACATTCGTTGCCGCATCACTGACCACCTGCGGATACCCGAACCGCAAGACACCGGGCAGGCCGTTATCATACCCATCATAACTGCCGCCGGTATAAACCTGCGCAAAAAGCAAAGACGGCAGAAGCGCCAGCAAGCAAATATAAACAAAACGCTTCATTCCTTTTTCCCCATTCTTGTCTTTCGCAGTGCAACGGAGATCCGCCGAAGTCTCTTGACGTAGGCGGACCCCTCACCTGAAGCTGAAAATTGTACCCGTCACCCTCGTCATAAAATTCGTGGTCCCCCATGCCCATGCATCACCATACGCATTACTGGCGTAGCACCGGTAGTAATACTGAAAACCCGGAGTCAGACCGTTTATATCGGTTGAAAACAATCCCTCCGGCTTTTCACCGAGATATTCATTTGTGTCCCATCCGCTTTTATTCATTCCACCGTCACTCGTGCCCCGGTACATCCAAACACAGGTCGGCGCAGAGCCCGTGCTGACAAGGTTGCCGTTCAACACAGCATTGGTAAAAGCCACACTCGACGCGCCGCCGTCGTTGTCAACAACCGGCGCCCCCAACTTCAGGGTATCGAACTGTTCATCATACCCGTCATAACTCCCGCCCAGAAAAACACCGGCGCAATCCACCTGCGTCGTAAAAGCAATAGTATCCGCCCAGCACTCCCCGTACGTGTTCGTGCCGTAACAGCGGTAATAATAAACACTTCCAGCCGTCAGCCCGGAGACATTCACATAAAAAGTCCCCTCCACGCGCGTGCCAAGACTGTTTGTACTCGCCCAGTTGTTCGTGTTCTGCCCGAAATAGATTTTGATATCCGCGCTTGTCCCGTTGGTGAGAGCGCCGTTCAACCGGGCGCCAGTGCGGCTCACCGGCGCGGCACACAAACCGGCATCAAGAACCGGCGGCCCCAGGGTTTTTACAGTCGTGGCAGACCAATGTTCGCCAACTGCGTTCGAGGCATAGAAGCTGTAATAGTACACCGTGTTTGAAGTCAGACTCAACGCATTTGTTGTCAGCGACTGTTGTTGCGTGCATACCCCGAAAGATTCCTCATGCGCCCATGCTGTCTTGTTCGTACCGCAGTTGTCCGCGCCCCAGTAAACCCAGACAACGGTTTACGCACTGCACGTGGAAAGCAGTGTCCCTTTCAGCCACGCGATCTGATCTGTC
>JBFZFB010000147.1:0-4409 GCA_041306605.1 Lentisphaerota bacterium
TCATAACTGTTCATCATGTCACAGACCCTGCGTATATCAATGTTAACCGGACAGGAGCGAATGCAGCGGCCGCAGCCAACGCACTGAATTCCATCATCATACTTGTCGACGTAATATTTCAGTTTATGCATGAATCTCTGGCGGACCCTGTGAAGCTTTGTTCCTCTCGGATTGTGTCCTGTGCCGTGATTTGTAAAAAGAGGAAACATGCAGCTGTCCCAGTTCTTCATGCGCACGCCGGAACATCCCGAATTTTCATCCTGGATATCAAAACACCAGCATGTTGGGCAAAGATACGTGCATGTCCCGCAGTTAATGCATGAAAATGAAACATCTTCCCAGAAAGGAGCTTCATAAAGCTCTGTTGTCTTTTTATTTTTAAGCTCTCCCGTTGAAACAAAAGAGCTTATTTTGGCCTCGGCCTCTTTTTTAATAGATTCTATTTTTTTAAGAGCGCCGCTGTCGGCAGTCGTATTCCATCCGGCTGCTTTTAACAGTTTCTCTCCCTTTTCCGTAATTACTATCGCGTACCAGCAGTCTCCTGCATCGGCAATCAGTACATCAAGACCGTCTCCATTGAATGGACCAGAGCCTGCCGAAGTACAAAAGCAGGTGCTGCACGGGTTATTGCAGGCGGCGCCGATAAATGTCGTTGCTTCATATGCCCTTATCCAGTAAGGGTCCTTATATTCAGGGGTATCAAAGTTGCGTTTTACAAGAAGAAATGCCGACGCATCGCAAGGCCTGATTCCCAGCACCGCTTTCGGAGAATAGTCCTTTGCGGCATCCTTCATTATATGATGATCGGGATCTTTTTCATCAAGAGAATATTCAAACATAATCTCGGATTGCGGATAGACAATTGATTTCGGGGAAAGCCTCGTGTTTAAAAAATTCAGGTCTGGCAATTCTCCTTTTGCAAGCTCCTTGAAATCATGAAATTTTTCGCCCTTGACCGGACCGGACAAACGGTAGGAATCCTGAATTTTCTTTATTCCGCCAGCCCAGTTTTTTTTATCTATTTTAATAACCTTCATAGCAATAGCCTTATTTTGTGGCGGGTTACAAGTTAATTATTTTATAAAATCACCCGGATCGCCAGGTTTGAATGTATCGAGCGGCGGACGTTTATCGGGCAAAACACCGGCTTCCCAGCCAAACATATCCAGGCAGTCCTTGTTGAGCTTGCTGGTGAACTGCCGGACTTTAATTCCGACCGGACATGCCCGTTCGCACGCACCACAGTCGGTGCATCTTCCTGCGCAATGATACGCCCGTAAGAAATGGAATGTCCTTATATCTGTTTCATCCTGGCTTTTCCCGACCCACTGGGGACGGGATTCATCCACAAAGCATGTCGGACAGTAGCAGAGGGGGCAGGCATTCCGGCAGGCATAGCAACGGATGCATGGGGCAATCAGATCATTAAAATACTGCCATTTTTCCTGCGGTGCCATTGCCTCGATACGCCTGACTTCGGCATATCTTTCAATGTCTTTCTGCTCTTCCACAAGAGGAGCCGCCAGCTCATCGTATAAAACGGGATTTCGGTGGATGCATATGGAGCAGTTCTCCTGGAGGATATCCGATTTTTTTAATTTTTTCTCGAAGCCTGCGCCTTTAACTGTAACAGTATCCCCTTCTTCGTTGACTTCTCTCACTTCGGCATCAAACATCTCTGTTATCCTGCGACGGTCAATCATGCCCTTGCAGGGAACGCCGATGATCACCAGGTTCTCCCGTTTGATTTTGTTTTCAAGCAGATGGGTCACGATATTTCTTGAATCACATCCCTTGGCAATTACACCTATCTTTTCCTTCCTGTCGGTCAGGTAATTTGCAAGGTTGATTCCGCAGTTGCTGTCCCATACAAGCTTTGACACCTCACCGGGGGTTTTTACGAAAGCGGGTTCGTTCATCATGGGCATGGTCCCTTTACGGAAACCTATAACCATATCCACCCTGCCTTCATCCAACAGCCTTTTAGATATTTCCCTTATCTTATCAATATATCCTAACATTTTAAGCTACCTTATCAGCTGCTTTTTTAAAATTATTATTAGGTCCCAGGGCCTTTACGGTCGCTGTAACATCCTTGACCACGTCTACAAACTTGGTCGATTCGGCAGAGGAGATCCAGGAAAAACTCAGGCGGCCGGGTTCAACGCCCATGTGTTCCATAAGATTTTTAAAAAGTCCGAATTTTCTCCGCGCATAATAATTACCTTCCAGGTAATGGCATTCGCCGGGATGTCACCCGGAGACCCAGACGCCATCCGCTCCCTGTGTTAAGGCCGCAAGAAAAAACTTGGGGCTCATACGACCGGTACAAGGAATCCTGATGACCCTTATATTCGGGGGATATTCCATTCTTCCGACACCAGCAAGGTCTGCAGCTCCGTAGCTGCACCAGTTGCATAAAAAACTGACAATTTTGGGCTCAAACTCAGACATATTGATCTCCTCTATTGAATCTCAAATTTGAAATTTGAAATCTCAAATTATCTACATGGCTTCATTTAACGCGTATATCTGCGCAAATATCTGATCGTTGTCAAAGCCTTTCAGCCGAATGGCCCCGGATCTGCAGGAAGCCACACAAAGCCCGCATCCCTTGCAAAGCACCGGATTGATCTGTGCCTTCCCTGGATTGAAGCGGGCGGTTTCCTCGATAAACGAGGGCGCTGAATAAGGACATATCGACACGCACACCCCGCATGAGCTGCAACTGGCCGGAACAACTTCGGCTATGGTTCCGCTGGTATGAATGGTTTTTCTGGCCAGAAGGGTGACCGCCCGGGATGCCGCGGCCTTGCCCTGAACTATGGATTCATCGATGGGTTTGGGGTAATGGGCCATACCGCAGAGGAATACACCGTCTGTCGCAAATTCGGACGGGCCCAGCTTGGCGTGACGCTCAACGAAAAATCCGTCGGAGTTCATAGGAACCTTGAAGAAATTGGCCAGTTTTTCATCCCTGTTCGGAACGATTGCCGTGGCCAGTGTGATCAGATCGGTCTCTATTTCAAGCGGTGCTCCCAGAATGTGATCTATCAGTGTAACCGAAAGTTTGCCCTGTTTCAGGCTGACTTCGGGTTTTTTATCCATTGAATACCGGATGAATATGATGCCTTTTTCCCGTGCCTCCTTGAACAGATACTCACGTTCCCCGTAGGTTCGTATATCCCGGTAGAGCACATAGATATTCATACCCGGATTCATCTCTTTCAGCGCCAGTGCGTTGTCGATGGAATGGGTACAGCAGACCCGGCTGCAATAAGGCCGATCCGGTTCCCGGGATCCCACGCACTGAATGAACACGGCAGACTGAAGGGATGACAGCGCAACATCTTTTTCTATGAATTTTCTGTCCAGCTCCAGACTGGTCAGAATTCGGGAATCCTTTCCGTAGAGATATTCGGCTGGTTGATAAGGATATGCACCGGTAGCCAGAACAGCCACACCATGTTCGACTACGGCTTCCTGGCCGCCGGCATTAATGGTGGATTTGAAGCTGCCGACAAATCCATCCATCTGGGACAGCTCGGCATTAAGATGGACATGAATTTTCTCATCCTGATTCACATCCTGAATCAGCAACTTCAGTTGCTGCTGAATATCTTCGCCTTTGGCTGTCCTGTACAGATTTCTGGCCTGGCCGCCCAGGTTTGAACTTTTTTCAACGATATGGGTTTCATATCCCTGAAGAGAAAGGCTTCTGGCCGAGGTCATTCCGGCAATGCCTCCGCCAACGACCAATGCCACGGGTTTGATCTGAAGTTCTGCTTCAGCCAAAGGCATAGTAAGAGCCACCTTGTAAACCGCGGATCGAACCAGGTCTTTGGCCTTTTGCGTGGCCAGCTCCGGATTTTTTTTATGGACCCAGGAGTCATGGTTTCGAATATTGGCCATCTCAAAGAGATACTTGTTCAGACCGGCGTTTACAAGAGTCTCCTGGAAGAGCGGCTCATGCGTCTTGGGCGTGCAGGCTGCAACAACAACCCTGTTCAACCCCTCCTTCTTGATTATCTGCGCCATTGTTTCCTGCGTGTCCTGGGAGCAGGTATAGAGATTATCGGTCGCATATTCCACGTAAGGAAGGGTCGCCGCATATTCAGCTACGGAGGGAACATTGACAACACCGGCTATATTGATGCCGCAGCGGCAGACAAAGACACCGATTCGGGGACGTTCGCCTATAACATTGGTTTCCGGAATTATTTCCTTGACGCGGGTCAATGTATTCCTTGCTTCGGCCAGAATCTCTCCGGCGGCAGCAGCAGCCGCGCTGGAATCAATTACAGACTGGGGAATATCCTTGGGACCCTGGAAAGCTCCGCACACAAAAATTCCGGGCCGTGATGTGGCAACCGGTTCAAACGTGGTGGTTTCACAGAAATTGCCCGGTG
>JBFZFB010000148.1:0-29665 GCA_041306605.1 Lentisphaerota bacterium
TGAAACGAAAAATAAGGCAGTTGGCCAACTGAAAAATGGTAGATTTACAGGATGAAAACACATTATCCTGTCATCCTGTCTAAATATTTGAAATATTTTCTTCGGATGGCTAAATAGATACGCATCTCTTCGCCTCTCATGCCCATGATTTTACGGGATTATTATATTGTCTATAAGACGTGTCTGCCCCACCCTGACTGCAACAGCAATAAGCACGGCTTTTTCTATTTTATCAACGCGTTCCAAACTCTCATAATCAATAATCTCAACATAATCAATAGAGATAGAAACCGACGCGTCATTCTGTTTGTTTATCAATGTCCTGATTTCATCCGCCAGGCGTTGCGCATCTCTTTCACCTTTATCATACAAAGATTGACCATGGCACAGGGCACCATATATACATGTCGCCCTCTTGCGCTCTTCAGACGAAAGATACGCATTGCGCGAACTCATGGCCAGGCCATCTTTTTCCCTGACAATGGGACATATAATCAGTTTGACCGGAAAATTCAGATCACGAATCATACGATCTATTACTCTGACTTGCTGAGCGTCTTTTTGCCCAAATACGGCTATATCAGGCTGAATAATGTTGAATAATTTAGCCACAATGGTAGCGACACCACGGAAATGTCCCGGCCGTGACAAACTGCAAAGACCTTTCGACAAAAACACTTCCTCAACATATGTGCTATGGCTTTTATTATACATCATTTCCGGTGATGGAGAAAAAACAACATCCACACCTTCTTCTTCGCATAATTCCGCGTCGCGCGCCATGTCGCGCGGATAAGCCGCCAGATCTTCATGAGGCCCGAACTGGATGGGATTAACAAACACGCTTACTATAACAAAATCAGATAGTTTCTTCGCCTTTCGAACCAGCGACAGATGACCTTCATGCAGAGAACCCATGGTTGGAACTAGTCCGACACGCTGTCCGGCAGAACGCTTCTCCCGCAGGATCACCCTCATATCAACCACAGAAGAAATAATTTGCATTAATTCACCATCTTTCTTTCCCGGTTTTCTTTCCAGAAGAAACACTTATTAATTTATCTTATCTTCGCCCGCCCAAAGGTCAAGCTCCTTGAACAATTATGCATAATGTGAATTTAATATTTTCGATTAAATCGCCGGTTTTACCGTATGTAGCGGCACTACCTGTTGCAACTATCTTAAAATTACTCTTTCCTGTTTTGTATTTTATGTTTAACGTACGTTATCAATGAAAGTAATTCTCGCCAAATCAGCAGGTTTTTGCTGGGGTGTAAAACGCGCCGTGGACAAGGCTCGGGAACTGGTTCTCGAAGCACGAAAGAACAACCATGCCGCGATAATACACACCGACGGCCCTCTGATACATAACGGACAAATGATACGCCAGATGCAGGAGGAAGGAATTTTTCAAACAGAAAAACCAGAAGCGCTTTCCTGCGGCACATTGCTGATACGTGCCCACGGCATACCCCCTGACAGAAGAAATACATTAAGAAAACTGCCTGTAACCCTGATTGACGCAACATGTCCGGACGTCGCCCGAATTCAAGGCTTGATCAAAAAACACGCCGCTAAAAGATATAATATCATTATATTTGGAGATAAAGGCCACGCTGAAGTTGTCGGCCTTCTCGGCTTCGCTGACGGCAAAGGTTTTGTTGTAACAAACATCAAGGATATAGACTGCCTGCCTGAAATGGAAAATGTCTGCCTTGTATCTCAATCCACACAGTTCCCGTCTTCTTATGAGAAAATCGCCCAAGCTGCCGCAAGAAAATTCCCGAATATCAAAATATTGAACACTATTTGCGAAGCAACCAAAAACAGACAAAAAGAAATTGTTGAACTTGCAAAAACAGCAGATGCGATAGTAGTGGTGGGAGATTCTCATAGCGCTAACACCATCCGGTTGTTTGAACTGGCCGGTGCATTGAAGCCTTCTTTTCACATCCAGACAAGCAGTGAACTCGACATTGAACAGTTGCGGCAATTCAAAACAATAGGCCTGACAGCTGGAGCATCCACACCAGATTTTATTATAAACGATGTTAAAAAAGCTCTTGAAGAAATATAATCCAAACGTTCAAGAGGAAAGATTAATTGATACGAACAATACGGCTGGGTTCAACAACCGCATCACGCACACCACGTATCCAGTATTCGCGGCCCTGCACCTTGAGAATATGCCCCATCACTTTCTCTAAAAGCGCCGGATCGCCCAATATATAACACGCACTGGTAACACGTCCTTTGTCATCTCTCATCACCAACCGATATTTACAAGGTTTGTGCAATACCGGCCCTGCCATGCCTAAAACACCAGTATATTCAACTGTTTTTCCCTGTTCCATGGACAAAACAAGCCGTTCATTCACCAATAAACCTTTTAACGAGGTAACATCCTGCTTCCTGTCAACCGGAACATCCCTAACGGGCTTATCATTCCGAGGAAGTGCTGGAACAGGTTCTGGAACAGATTGCGATTCTTTTATTTCTGCATCAACAACATTAGAGTCATCAACTGCCGTTTCCGTCTTGCCGACACCATCAACAGGCTCAATATATTTACGGTATATCCAGAATCTGCACGTGTCCGGAGGCGCTATCTTGATCCAGTCACCAGCCGTCCCGCGGACATTCAGCTTGTCACCCTTGGAAAAGCTCCCTAATGAGCCATAGTTGATGCCGGGACCGCATCTCACCGCAAGCGTGGAAACCGCAACAACACCGTCCTTGACAAACTCACCATAAACCCACAGATCAACCCGCGAAGGAGGCATTACTTCAATCCAATCATCCTGCTGTTTTTCACCAGAAATAAGAATATCTCCTGCTGACACTTGCGCTACCACTTCTGCATTATTATTGGGACTGGATCTGAGATTAACATTGTCAGCGGTAACACGAAGACGGGCACCTTCCGCAAAGACTGTAAAAGACGGCCATGCAAGAAAAGATAAGACCACAAGAAAAAGCAAAGATTTTTTCATAAAAAAATCTGACATTTTGGCGCCTTTTCCGCCTGAAAAAAACACAAGCCGGAATCTGCGCTCCGAACAAAATGAACCAATGCTACGCTATACAAATATTGCTCCGACGGAAAATTACTCCACTTTAGTCTTTGGAAGACCAAGCGCCCTATCCCCGTCCTTCCATTTTCCCTTGACGCGCAAAAGGTCAATTCGTTCAAAACGCTTTAATACATTACGTTTTGTCTTGATTTTACTTGCTGATTTGAGACTTGGATGCTGAGACATTTATTCCTTATCCTTCTTTCCCAAAGGCTTTAAAAGCCTTGTTTGTTGCACTAAAGATTGCCACCTTTTTTTCACTATTTTCAATGACTTGGGCTAAATAAATATCATAATATCAGCCTATGTCAAATAATATATGCTTTAAGCCTTTTTTGCTCGATATAAACCAATAAAACAAAGTAAAAATCGCTTGATACATACCCGGTTTAATGTCACAATGTTTGACCATTATAGGAGGAAGCAATTATGATGATATCTATGATACGTTTTGGAACTTTTAGTCTTGTTTGCACGCTTACTGTACTCATGTTTTTCTGCGGTTGTGAAAAAGACCGCGATACAGATGTGCCAGAATTGGAACCGTATGAATCGCTGGAACGCGGTGAAACCTACAGCGTAATAACCGTTGACCCGTCATCGGTATCACTATCCGCGGACGGTGCTCAAGAGACCTTTAGAATCCGGGGCGGTACAATGCCCTACACCTTGGAGGTAAGAGACATCTCCCGTGGCAGTATAACCATGCAGAGTCAGAATAGTTTTGTGTATCAACGCGAAGCAAGCGGCGATAACATAATCACAATTCAAGATGCCGCAGGCAATGTTGCATTTCTTCAAATCACCCAAGAATAGGGGGGCAGAAGCATGAAACATCCGAACATTTCAATAAAACACTGGTATATTCCAGCCATCCTGTTACTTGCCTTGACACTGCCGTGCGCGACAGTCAAGGCGCAGGATGATTATGTAACAGTTCAAGGCGCGGCTGTGAACACTTCCGTCTGGAGTAACAACCCATCACTAACACCTCCTCATTGGCATGTGGAACCCAGCAGTGGGAGTCTTACGAATCAGGTTAGAATCCTGGCGGCTGCATACATGGGAACAGACCCGTCCGGCGAACCTTCTGCCACATATTACGTTAATCCGGCCAGCCCTTTCAGTAGTCCTCTGACGGTAACAGATCCACCCATTGTTGGATCAACCTATTTCTTCAGCGGCATCCAAAGAGGCTATCCTTATACAATTATTGCATGGATAGATGGCAATGAAAATTTTCTTTATGACAAAGGGGAACCATGCGGAAAACGCGTCATAACACCTGCCAGCGATGTTTCAGGCCTTGTTCTTGTCATAAAAGACGACAGCGATACTGATGGTCTGGAAGACTGGTGGGAAGCGCATTGGTTTGGAAACCTCAGAGAAAGATCAGAAACCGATTATGATAACGATGGCCTTGCCAACATAGAAGAACATGATTACATCTTTTACCAGATACTTTCCGACATCCTGCCAAACGACTGGGATAGCGATAATGACGGCATGGATGATGACTGGGAAATCTTTTACGGCATGTCCCCTACCAATAATGTTGGAGCAGAAGGAGCAAATGGTGACAGAGACGGTGATGGCTTGAGAAATGCCGCAGAATATCGCAGCGTTGATGGAGTTGGCCGCAAAGCATCAGGATCTATTACTGGTAAAGCCATTGACACCGGATCAAGAGATGCAAGTGACCCAAATCGCTCTGATTCTGATGATGACGGGGTTAATGATAACACGGAAATATTTTCCCACCTTACCAATCCTGTGCACCCCATGAGCAGTAGAAATTATAAAGAAAGAAGCCTTATGATGAGTTCGGGACCTGTGGTTCTCACCGATCCCGTTGGCAATTTTTTCTCCCCGGGCGTCAATAATTGGACAATTGAATTCTGGATTTATCCGCAAACAGACGGTAATGGCATAATTTACAGCTTTACAAATTCTGCCGGTGGAGATGAGTTTCAGATAGCTCTTACCAATTTCCTGCCGGAAATAATCATCATAGGAAGTAATGAAAACGAAATTACAGTCGGTGGCACTTCTGAATCTATAGCAGAATTACCGTCCAATCAATGGTCTCAGATAACTGTCACTTGGCATCCTTTTAATAATAGTCTCGCAATATGGATTGACAGCGTTCTGATTTGGGACGCTGAAGAAACTTTTGGTTCTCCTGATTTCCGGCCCGGTGGAGTCACTATTCTTCAAGGCTTTACAGACGGATATTTTGATGAATTGAGAATATGGAACTATCAGCGTTCACCTAGCGACATTCAATATTGGTCAACGCGGCTGTACCCTTCACCGGAACGAACATATCCTTCCGCCGACACACCGTTTCCGCCACCCGGTTATCTTATGCTTAAAACACAAAGCAAAACTTATTTCCTTTCTACCATTCAAAACTACCTTTCTTATCTTGGAAATTCCGAACATCCTTTGTGCGGTTATTATCGTTTTGATGACGCCGGATGCGGCATTGAAAATTTCGCTTTCTTAAATGTCACAAACTTCTACCTCACCGGTCCTGTAACGAACGGTGTAACAGATACTCAAGCCGTAACGCTTTCCGGATCCGATGATTCTGACGGTGACGGCATACCTGAATGGTGGGCCGCTCTGCACAACCTTGAACAATATCAGGAATACTATTCATCCCAATACGGGCCTATATGGAACAGTTCTGCACAACAATTTGAATATCTCAGAAGCTTTGCTGCCTATGCGTCAATAGGCAACCTGATGAAGTGGTGCGAAAACGAATCAGATCCAGCCGCTGTTTATCACTACTCGAAAACCATACCTGATTTCTGCATTGCTGATCAGGCTTGCTTCACAAAGGATATTTATCTTCAAGTGACACCTTTGCAGGCAACACTTAATTTATTCACCCCCGGTATGGAATCCACTGCTGTATATATTAACGGAACTTCCATAACAAGTGATCCTACAGATACTCTTCAGGAGATTAATATCGCAAATTATCTCAAAGTCGGACGCAATAGAATATATGTAAGGTGCGAAAGCAAAATGGAAAACATTATCTTGGCAGATAAAATTATTACATCTGCTTCAACCAACAACAACATTCTATTCTCATACGATTTAGATTCCAGCAGTTTACCATCCGTCTCAACTCCAAAAGCACTAGGCAAATTTGACGCCAGTCTGACTTGTGACAATATGCCTATTATAATACGCGGTGATCTGAGTCGCGGCGACCCGCGGTCAGTTTGGCACTGCCAGCTCTGGACAACAGCATATGAAAATGAAGTCGGCAATATGCCCATGCACGACCGTGAACTGCGCGTACTCCCCGGAAACACAGAATATGGCTTGCCGTTCAACGCTGAACGCGACAACAACCCGCTCAATCCCGATCTGGCTGATGATTACTTGGATGCCTATTACGAATACATCTCTCGCACCAACCCCCGTGATAAAGACTCAAACGACAATGGCGTCAGCGACGGTGATGAAGATTTTGATCACGATGGTTTGATCAACCGCATTGAACAGGTATTTGGTTCTGATCCATGGCTGCCTGACACTGATGATGACGGAAGCTTCGACGGCACCGATAGAGGAACCGACGGCCATCCCGCCGCATCCCTTAGCCCTCAGAAAAATCTCTCTCTACATTTCGGAGGAACTGATTCTGACTATATAACATTCCCGAAAAACCAGCGATTTGCTATGGGAGAATGGTCTCTTGAAGCTTGGGTAAAGCCTGATGCCGACGAGGCTAATGGCGGTATAATAATCCAGCGCCTTGTTGCAGGAACAAACGCCATCAATTATGAACTTGGACTGGGTGACGGAATAATAGCTCCAATCAATTATCCTTATGTGAAAATTCTTTTAAACACACCCGGCGCAATAGCTGAAATAGCAGTTGCAGGATCAGCTATTCCTGCAACCGGAAGCAACTGGACGCATCTGGCAGCTACATATTATTCTGACCTTAAACTATTTGTCAACGGAACAAACGTCGCATCCAAACAAACAACCTTCGGCCCTGCCATATCGGATCGTGGGCCCATCATCCAAAAGATGGGAGCCGGATTCAAAGGATGCCTGGACGAACTTCGCATTTGGAATATCAAACTGGAAGCACAACAAATCCTCAATAATTTAACTGAAGTGTATTCAGGAAATCAGAACACGCTTGTAGCTTATTACAGATTTGACGACAGCACCAGTTATGGAACGAACTCTCTTGGTGGCACCATCGGCACTAGCGGAAACAACGTTACAAACATTTACAATTCTTCAGTCGGCACCACTGCCCCCTGGCTACAGGGTCAAGTTGAGGACTATGTGCTGGCATATTCTGCCGATTGGCTCAATAAATGGGCACACGCAGGTTCCATATTCGGTAATGTGTTATATTCCACTGACCACGCCGTTGTGGGCCCACCCCGCCTGCAGGTTTTCCTTGAACCCCAACAGGCAGTCACTGCCGGAGCCGTGTGGTCTATTGACGGTGGAACCACTTGGAAAAACAGCTCCTATCTTCTAACGCAGTTGTCTGCCGGCGATTACACTTTAAGCTTCAAGGATATTGACGGCTGGGTCGCGCCATCGTCAACTAATGTAACATTATTCCGCGACACGTTAACCGTAATGACAAACACGTATCACAACACGGCCACTCTCACTGTTTCACTTAACCCATCCGCAGTAACACCTGTGGCTCAATGGACAATCAACAATGGCTTAACATGGCACTATAGCGGAGAAACAGAAAACAATCTGGTTGGCGGAACAGATTATTATCTCCAATTCTCAAACATTTCAGCCATAGTCGGATATGAACAATACCGTGCACCGACAAACATCCCTCCCGTAGTATTGGCAGATGGCGAAACTCGTTCTGTATCTTATCAATATTCCATGATTGTAGGCAGTGTCAGAACTCTGATAGAACCAACCAATGTTGTCGCCATCGCAAGATGGCGAATAAGCGGCTCCACCAATTGGAATGTTTCCGGGACAACGATCAATAATTTGTCGTACGGCGACCACTTGATTGAGTTTTACGATGTCGCCGGATATATCACACCTAACGATGACATTATTAAGGTAACAAATGATAATCTTATCGTTTATTCTGTCACATATGACCCCATGCCAGAGCCAACATCATTGAGTGTTAACATAAATCCTGCAGGCGCAAGAACAGCAGGCGCTCAATGGCAGGCCGATTCCGGATCGTGGCTCAACAGCGGAGATGTCCAGCTGACAACTCCCGGCATTCATACCGTCACATTCAAGACAATTAAAGACTGGTTAACGCCAACAGAAATGTCTATAACCGTCGTCACGTCAGCACAGACCATAGCCAGCGCCACATATTATCAGGCCGCAACATACGGAAGCAGTGGCACTAATCCGGGACAATTACGAAAGCCCCGTGGATTGGCAATAAATCAGAGATATCTTTACATTACTGACAGCGACAATAACAGAATTCAGGTCTTTGATACCGCAACCAGAAGATGGTCCATAATCGGAAGCTCCGGATCTTCTGCCGGTCAATTCAAACAACCGTTCGGCATCACAATTGACAGCAATGGAAACCTGTGGATTGCCGACACCGGAAATCATCGCATACAAAGAAGAAGCACAACCGGAACATGGACAACATGGGGTGGATACGGGACAACATCAGAAAAATTAAACGGCCCATTTGATATCGCCTTGGATTCCAACGGCTACGTTTACATTACCGATCATTACAACAACAGAGTTCAAAGACTTTCCCCCAATGGTCAATGGTCTACATTCATTAACAGCGGTGCAGAAGATGGAAAAGTAACCCTGCCCTCTGGAATCTTCATCGATAGTTCAAATATTATCTATGTTTCAGACTATAATCCCAGCACTGGCATCAGCCGGATTCAAAAATTCGACGCGTTCGGATCTTTTATTGCCACAGTGGGAAGCTCAACAGAAGGAGCTGGCGATCTACACAAACCCACGGGCATTGCCATTGCTGGAACCACCAATCTTTTAGTAGCCGATACGGGTGATAGCCAGATACGGCAAACACCAATTTCGTCATTATCATGGTCAGAACTTATCGGATCAAGTGTACTCAATGGACCAAGAGATATTGTGGTCGACGCATGGGGAAATCAATATATTGCCGATACTGGAAATGACCGCATTATGCTGCTTCCAAGAACTGATTCGGATGAAGATGGTATACCAAACGACGTTGAAACCGCGACTTACGGCACGAACCCGAATAACGCCGATTCTGACGCCGACGGGTCCACAGACCGTGCTGAAATATACGCAGGAACAAACCCAACCAACGCCCTATCATTCCCTCCCCCAACAGCGTTGGACTTTGACAATGACAGCATTTCGGATCTAGCTCTGTACTTTGCTCCTAATGGCGCATGGTACTTTATGAATTCATCTGTCGGATTCACCACTAAGACCTTCGGTTATGCCAGCACTGTCCCGATTGCTGGTGATTTCGATGGAGATGGAACAAAAGACTACGGATGCTATGATGCCGCCGGCAATTTCGGTCAGCCTGCAGGCTCATGGTACATTATGCGCAGTACTGCAGGATTCACTACAAAAACCTTCGGCTATGCTGGTACTGCCCCGGTTGTCGGTGATTTCGACGGCGACGGCATTGATGACTACGGATGTTATGATGCCGCCGGCAATTATGGTCAGCCTGCAGGCTCATGGTACATTACGCGCAGTACCGCAGGGTTCACTACAAAAACTTTCGGTTATGCAGGCACTGTCCCTGTTGTCGGCGATTTTGACGGCGACGGCATTGATGATTACGGATGTTATGATGCCGCCGGCAATTACGGTCAACCCCAGGGCTCATGGTATCTCATGCGCAGTACCGCAGGGTTCACTACAAAAACTTTCGGCTATGCTGGTACCGTCCCGGTTGTCGGCGATTTCGACGGAGACGGCATTGATGATTACGGATGCTATGATGCCGCCGGCAATTATGGCCAGCCTGCGGGTTCATGGTACATCATGCAAAGTACTGCAGGATTCACAACCACAACCTTTGGTTATGCCGGTACTGTTCCGGTTATAGGTGACTTCGACGGTAACGGTACATATGATATAGGCGTGTACCATGCTCCTGACGGCAAATGGTATATTTCAATTGAACCAGCCGGCGTTTATCAACCTACGTTTGGCTATGAAGGAACAGTTCCTGTAGGCGGCCTGACACAGTGAGCAAACGTCAACTTATACTTAAACGCCCTCTGGCTGTATTTGACATCGAGTCGACTGGTACGAGTCCTCGATCGGACAGAATTGTTGAAATAGCAATAGTCAAGCTTCCTCAAAAAGGCAAGCCCATATCCCGTGTATGGCGCTTAAACCCGCAAGTACCCATACCTCAGGAAGCAACTCTTATTCATGGCATATCCGATGCAGATGTTGCCAACTGCCCTTCTTTCAGCGATGTCGCAAAGGACATTTTTGAATTCCTGGAAAACTGTGATTTATGCGGTTATAATGCCATACGATTTGACATCCCCTTATTAATAGAGGAATTCGCGCGTGCTAATATGAAATTTGATGTTGACGACAGATTCCTTGTTGACCCGCAGCGCATTTTTCACAAGCGTGAGCCAAGAGATCTCACCGCTGCTTTAGCTTACTATTGCGGTGAAATGCATTTTGCCGCTCATGGCGCTGAATCTGATGCCATGGCTACTGTACGTGTTTTAGAAGCACAATTTCAAAAATATTCAGACCTGCCCGGCAACATTGCCGAACTTCATGAATATTGCAATCCTCGCGAACCAAACTGGGTTGACAAAACCGGTAAACTTAAATGGGCCGATAACAATATCGTGCTCAACTTCGGGAAACGCAAAGGCGAATCTCTGGCTCAACTGATTAAGAATGAACCCAGTTTTATCAAATGGATTTTAAATGGTGATTTTCCATCGGATATGCGCGAAATAGTGAAAAACGCCACGGAAAATAAGTGGCCCGAAAAGAACAAAGATCTGCCGTCTTCTTCTGACTGATTAACTCAAGCTGGCTTATTATAGCTTTGTTCAACCTTTGTGGCTACATCTCTATATCCTATATCAACCTGATAAATCTCCTTGAAATACTCGCTGGCGGCAGCATGATCCCCTGTCATATCCGCCAATTCACCAAGAGCATAATAGATATCCTTCTTGGTATCATTCATAACATTCAGTTCCGAAGCTGCCTTTTCAAACATCTCACGCGCCATATCAAACTGTTTCTTGCTAGCGAAACACATTCCAAGGTAATACAATGCTTTCAATCTGTATTGCGGACTCTTCTGGGCGAGCTGAAATTCAGGAATTGCCTCATTTACATGATCATTCTCATATAACATCAGACCCCATTCGTAACGTAATCTCGGATCATTAGGATAACGCTTGACGTTCTCATAGAGTTCATCAAAAAGAAACTGCCTCTTTTCCATTTCCTTGTTCGCGGCTTCTTCGTCTTTTCCTGCTTTCTTCAGCTCGGAAATGTCATAATCAAATTGCTGCGACCTCGTTAAAGTTATTGCCCTTTCTATTTCCGCATCCGCAGGATTAACCTTATGCGCCATGCCCAGCATTTGAAGTGCTTTCTCAAAATCCTTTTTTTCCACATACAAACGCGCCAGTGATCTATAAGCGTTCATATCTTCCGGCTGAAGCTCGATTTTTGTCATTACTTGAACAATCAAAGCTTCAATATCTTTTTCCGTTTTCACAGCCTTCGCCTGCTGCTCCAGCAGAACAGCTTCCTTGGGATCTTTTATCATGTCCCTGTACGAACCGCCATCGGAAGAAGCTTTGTTCCATCCGTCGCCGGACATGCTTTCAACGGCCATGGCATCCTTAACCGCTTTTAATGCAGCCAGATCCTTGGGGCGCAATTCACATATCTTCTCAAAACATTCACGCCCCTCTTTAATCCGTCCGATTTTTACATACATGTCGCCTAGAAGTTTCAACAATGTAATATCCTGCAAATACTGATCTTTCACTATTTCAAGCGTCTGAATACCAACTTCATACAGCTCCGTCGCGCGGGCCGCATTAGCAAACATCGCAACATAATTAAGATTGAACGGGTCTTTAGTCAGAAGCTTCTCCACCAAGACAAGCGCTTCACGATTCTTCTTTGTCTTCATCATGACCATGACCTTGATATACAATGGAAGATTCGAAATGAAAGTGATGTGATGAGTTAACGGGTTCGTTTTTTTCTTCTTGAAGTTCTGAATCTGAGCTGCTCTTAAAAATTTTCTCGCCTGCAGAAAATCAGGTTGTTTTTCCACGCATATAGCAAGCATGTTAATGGCATAATCCAAACTTCCCCTCTCAATAGCCACAAATCCTTTATGAAACAAATCCTGAATATCCTTAGGGTAACTTTTTTCTCCGCTTTCGATCGTACTCATATGGTTTTCCTGATTCTCTTGTCTCTGCTTAAACACCCTGCAAACAGAAGACACAGTTATTATTTATTCATAACAAAACCGAACCGTCAATAATCAATTTTTCTATATCATTAACATCATTTCTGTATACGTGGAGAGCGGCCAAAGATCATCAGGAACAAGAGCCTCCAAGGCATCTACCGACCGGCGCAAGTCTGCCATTGCCGATATCATCTCGCCAGGATTGTTATCATTAACACGTGTCTCCAGCTTCTTTACATTGAGCAAAAGTTTTTCTGTTCCATTTACAACATCACTCATTAACTGCCGGCTTGCATCCCCGCCGGAAACACCACTAATATCAACTGCTTTCATGGCGTTAGCCAGTTCCGCCTGATACCTTAACGCGGCTGGGGCAATAGCGGTTTTCGCTATTGTAACAGCACAATTAGCTTCTATGGCTATTGCCTGATAGTAAGCTCTCTGATAAATTTCATATCTGGCTTCAAGTTCTTTGCGCGAAAGAACTTTATATTTCTCAAATAAAGCCACACTTTTCTCACTTCTAATAGCTTCCAACGCTTCAGGAGTTGTCCTTAAATGCGATAAACCGCGCTTTTGGGCCTCTTTATGCCACTCTTCTGAATAGTTATCTCCATTGAAAACAATCCTCTTATGCTTCTTGATAATATCCTGCAATATGCCCTGCAAAGATGTATTAAACTCCTTACCTGATGCCGTATCTGACTCCAGTTGACTGCAAATCTCATCTATTGCTTCAGTAACAATGGTATTTAAAACTATATTCGCACCGGCACAGCTCTGACTCGCACCAACGGCTCTGAATTCAAACTTATTACCCGTAAAAGCAAAAGGCGAAGTCCTGTTTCTATCAGTCGCATCTCTCGGCAATGAAGGAAGTAATGTCCCTCCTATTTCTATAGTACCGCCCGATTTGGAGCTTCTTGCCTTGCCATCAGCTATCTGTTCAATTATATCCTGCAATTGATCTCCTAGAAATATTGAAACAACCGCCGGCGGCGCTTCTGTGGCTCCAAGCCGTAAGTCATTGCCTGCTGACGCAACCGCGGCGCGAAGCAAATCCGCATGCTTATCCACAGCCTTGATTACGGCACAAATAAGCGTCAAGAACTTTGCGTTTTCATGAGGATTATCTCCGGGCGTAAGCCAATTTTTACCATCAGGCCCAACAATATTCCAATTATTATGTTTCCCGGAACCATTGACTCCTGCAAATGGCTTCTCGTGAAGCAAACATGCCAATTCATGCCGCTCGGCAAGTTCCCTCATGACTTCCATCATTATCATGTTATGATCAACCGCAAGATTCAACTCTTCATACACCGGTGTCATCTCAAACTGACCGGGAGAAACTTCATTATGACGAGTTTTTGCAGGAACCCCCAATCGCCACATTTCCCGGTCCAAATCGCACATAAACGCCATTATACGGCTCTTTATCGCACCAAAATAATGATCATCCAACTGCTGATGTTTCGCCGGTCTAAGACCAAATAAAGTCCTGCCGCATTGCAGAAGATCTGGTCTGCTCTCATAATATTTTCTGTCTATAAGAAAATATTCCTGCTCCGCTCCCAGCATAACCTGCGCTCTTCTGCCTGACACTTTAATACCGAACAGTTCACCCATACGGCAAACTTGAGTAGATAAAGCGTTTATCGATCTTAACAATGGTGTCTTTTTATCCAAAGACTCACCATGATAACCGCAGAATACCGTTGGTATGCAAAGAGTACAACCGTTCCGCCCTTCCTTGATAAACGCCGGGCTTGTCGGATCCCAAGCGGTATAACCGCGTGCCTCAAATGTCGCACGGAGACCGCCCGATGGAAAGCTTGATGCGTCAGGCTCCCCCTTAATCAACTCACGGGCGGAAAATTGCATCATCACGCCCCCTTCTCCATCGGGAGTAACAAAAGATTCATGCTTTTCGGCTGTTGCGCCAGTAAGCGGCTGGAACCAATGCGTAAAATGAGTAGCACCTTTTTCCAAAGCCCATGTCTTCATTGCATCCGCAACCTCATCGGCAATACTCGCATCCAATGTACTTCCTGCGCGAATAGTCGACATCAATGATTTATATGCCCTTTCAGACAGGTAACTCCTCATTGTTTTTAGACCGAAAACATTTTCACCATATAACGCCACTATACTATCAGCGGCAGGATAACCACTAAACGATGTCTGTTTCTTATCGATTTTATTGCTCATAATTATACTCCCAAGGAATCTAAACATATTCAGATTTCTTGGGCTACAGTTTAACTGAAACAAGGAATGCAATCAATATGACTATTACTTTTTTTATTTGATTTTAACTTGCATAATCAGCCCCAATTTAACACACTTTTTATTGGGGCAGGCTAACCGGATAACAAAGCTTGCCGGATTATCTTTTCCATACTCACACCAATAAGTGAAAGGAAGTTGCTATGGGCGGATTCTTTGGAGTTACTTCTCGATCTGACTGTGTTTCAGACCTTTTCTTCGGAACAGATTACCATTCACACCTCGGCACAGTGCGAGGCGGTATGGCCGTCAGAAACGGAGACGGTTTTTCCCGGCATATACATGATATAACCAACTCACAGTTTAGATCAAAATTTGAAAATGACCTCGTCAAGATGAAAGGGAATCAAGGCATTGGAGTAATTAGTGATTACGAGGATCAACCTTTAATCATAGGTTCTCATCTCGGCACATACGCAATCGTTACAGTAGGAGTCATCACCAACCTGCAGGCTCTGGCAAAGAAGGCATTCAGCAAAAGAACAACGCATTTCTCTGAGATGGGCAGAGCTCAAATCAATCCTACAGAACTGGTTGCCACATTGATTAATCAGGAAGCCTCATTTGAAGAAGGAATTCAAAATGCACAAAACGCAGTAGAGGGCTCATGCTCCATACTTCTGCTGACAGATCACGGCATTTATGTCGCCAGAGACAAGATGGGACGAACACCCGTAGTAATAGGCCAAAAAGACGGAGCTTATGCCGCGTCATTTGAAACGTGCGCTTTCCCAAACCTTGGTTACCACAAAGAACAATACTTGGGACCAGGTGAAATCATTCTTATGACACCTGATGGCATCGAGCAGAAAAAAGCACCCGGCAACCATATGCAGATATGTTCATTTCTTTGGGTTTACTATGGATACCCATCCTCGTGTTACGAAGGAATTAATGTCGAAGATGCCCGCAACCTATGCGGAGCCGCATTGGCAAGGAATGACAAATGCAATGTTGACATAGTGGCCGGTATACCTGATTCCGGAACAGCTCATGCAATCGGTTATGCAATAGAAGCAAAAATTCCATTCAGACGTCCGTTCGTAAAATATACGCCTACCTGGCCACGAAGTTTCATGCCTCAAGATCAAACAATCAGAGACCTGGTAGCACAAATGAAGCTTATACCCATAAAAGAACTTATTAACGGAAAACGAATTCTTTTCTGTGAAGACTCAATTGTCCGGGGAACACAACTTCAGGATATCATACAACGCGTCTTTGATTACGGCGCCAAGGAAGTCCATATGCGCCCCGCATGCCCTCCCCTTGTATACGGATGTAAATACCTGAATTTCTCACGGTCAAGATCCATACTTGATCTGGCCGCCAGAAGGGCCATTAAAAAAATCGAAGGCGATGAAAACTCACATCTGGATAAATACATAGACCCTTCTTCCGAAAAATACAATAATATGGTTGAAATCATTCGCGAAAACTTAAAATTAACTTCACTTAAATATCAGAGATTAAACGATCTGGTAAAAGCAATAGGCTTGCCAAAAGAAAAACTTTGCACCTATTGCTGGGATGGTTGTGAAGGTTGCTCGAAAGCCTGACAAGTAATCTATAACGTCTGATTAGGAAGAAATGGCGGGATAGGACAATTCAAAGAATCTCCTATACATCGTAATATTTCAGCTTCTTCCTGCGTAACCCTGCCATCCATGGCAATACAACCAACACATGCTTCTATAATTTTCTTTTTAACCGCATGAGAGGCTGAGGAAAGCTGATCCAAAACATTTAACAGCAAATTCAATCCGCATTCATTTGCGGATAACATTCCTATTTGTATTTTGGATCCAAGACTTGCCATGCCTTTTTCAAACGCAGTCCGCGCATCCTCCTCTTTATCAGCACCCCAATACGCAAGACATGAAATAAGCTCTGCGCACTTTTTCGCAAGCGGCGCTATATCATAATATTGGACAGGCATCTGTTTGACTTTCTTAAACACAGGATCCATATGCCTCTTTATCATACGCTGAATGGTCAACTCGAACAGATCCACCTCATTATCCGCTTCAATCAGACATTGCACATCAGAACAAAAAGACTCATATTGCGGCAAGGTAAGTTCTTTTAAAGTCGCCAGACAAATATCCATTATTGGAAGCCTGATTTCACAACTTACATTCGGCATTATTCCCAATATCCTCAAAGTTTCATCGTACACAGTTTTTTCAGAACACTGCGCTAATCGCCGCAACTGAATGTCACGAGTTCCCGGCTGTTTACTGATCAGCAAACTATAAATCACCGCCCTTGCGCCAACAATTTCTCTTGTTGCTATCATCAAAGGCTCTGGTATTGTCGCTATCACTTTATACGCATATTCCAAATGTCCCGCGCTCGGCGCACCAACACTTGCAACTACATCACCTGGCTGCACCGTAAAGTCTTTGGTTAATCCAGAATCAATTAGAGGGGAAATTACTGATGATTTTTTTTCGGACAACCCCGCATCAACCACCACCATGCTCCTGCTAAAATCACCGTCAAAAGATGGATCCAGGCGCCTTATACGGTCATCCAGCGGGGGATGAGTGGCCATAAGGTTCATAAAAGTCATCGTCAAGCCATTTGCAAAGAACAGATGACTTGCCTCTTCAGCTCTGGAAACATGTATTGCGGAACCGAGCGCAAACCCTCCTATTTTTTTTAGTGCCCCGGCAATTCCATCTGGATTACGCGTGAATTGAACTGCCGCAGCGTCCGCTAGATATTCACGCTGTCTCGACACCGCACTTTTAATAAGCTTTCCGAAGAAAACACCTATGTATCCTATTATCATCACAAGTAGCCCAAACAATATAATGGGAAGCTTGTTCCCTCCCTTGCTGCTGCGTGAACGCGAAGACGGACTGGAATGAAGAGATGTACGGAATATCCAGTATCCTATTATTCCTATGACCAGAATCCCGTGTAACACCCCCATTAAACGTATGTTTAAGCGCATGTCGCCATTCAGAATATGGCTGAATTCATGAGCCACAACACCTTGAAGCTCATCCCTAGAAAGTTTATCAATGCACCCCCTGGTAACGCCTACAACCGCATCCGAAGGCGTAAAACCCGCCGCAAATGCATTAATGCCAGATTCATCTTCCATCAGGAAAACCCTCGGCACTGGCAGGCCGGAAGCAATTGCCATTTCCTCAACGATGTTAAGAATTTTACGCTCGTTAACATCAGTCGTATTAACACTAATAGGACGGCCTCCCAGCAACTCCGCAACTGATGCACCACCACCTGCTAATTGCCGTATTTTATAGAACGACCCTATCATCACAATGATCAACGTTCCACCAGCAATCCACGCAAACAACTCAGGATTCCACAAATCCTTAATCAAAAACTTATTACCTGCATTAACTTTTATGCCGGCAAATGTTCCAGCAAAGGCTAGATAGACACCAATAATTATGGAAATAACAGCAATTATATAATAGAAAATAAGAATCGATGTCTTACGACGAGCAACGTCCTGACTTTCAAAAAAATCCATAGTGCCAACAGGCGCCATGATGATCCTCCTCTACTTCACAGACCTGTACGACTAAATTTAGAACGACACCTTGGGAGCTTCCTTTTCAGCCTCGTTCTTCACTTCAAATAATACTGCCGATTCAAACCCCATCGGGCCTGCGATCAAGACATTGGGAAAAGTCTCTCTGGCTGTATTATACATCATGACAGAATCATTATAGGACTGGCGTGCAAAAGCTATTTTGTTCTCTGTGGATGTTAACTCCTCCATCAGTTGAGCCATAGTCTGATTAGCCTTTAAATCCGGATATCTTTCCACTGTAACCAGAAGCCGACTCATAGCCCCATTAAGCGCAGATTCTGCGCCCAGCAGACTCTGCATGGCATTAGCGCTGCCGGGATTGGCAGCGGCCATCTGATTAGCACTCACAGCCTGATTACGCGCCGCAATTACAGACTCCAGCGTCCCCTTCTCATGGGCCATATATGCCTTTGCAGTTTCAACCAGATTTGGAATTAAATCGTAACGCCGTTTCAATTGAACATCAATCTGCGCAAAAGCGTTCTTAAATCTATTGCGAAGCGCCACAAGCTTGTTATACATGGACGCCACAATCAAAACCAATAAAACCACCACTCCAAACAGAACTAATAACGCAGTCATTTTTCACCTCCTATTTAGTTGTATCGCACAACAACATTATATTCAGCATTCCCGTGTCATTCGTCAAGGTCAATATTTATTCTATAAATAGAAACCACCGCTTGAAAGATAATTCACAATTATAATACTATCCACCAACGAGTTATGACTTTACCAAAACCGGAAATCCATTAAAAATGAACATGACAGCTACTGAGATTAATACCCAACACAAAATCACGTTCCAACCAACATTTCACAAGATCAAACGATTCAAAACCAGTTTTACCGTTATATTACTTTTTTTGATTTTTTTCGGCTTTTACCTGAACAACTTAAAAGCCCTTCCCCTTATTGGATATTGGCTTAACAACCGCATATTCTATTCCGACACTAGGAATACATATACAGGAATGCAAGAGACATCGCTTGTCGACAACGACACGCGCAAACATCCCTTATTTGCAATTATATCCAGAACTTCCGTCTCCGCCATGCAAACCATGTTCAAAATGAACCATAAACTAGCCGTCCATTCATTCCTCGCGCTAATTGCCGCATTTAATGTAATAGCTGTTTTCTTCCTGCTGCGCCGTCAAAGCAGTAATTATTTCTCCGTGCTGTTGTGGACATTATTTTACGGCATCACCTTCGCCAATATCGTCTTTTTTGGCATACCTGAAACATACGGCCTCACAACTTTAAGCATACTAATTTTCTCTTCTCACCTGATCTCATGCAGAAAAAATATCAACACAAAAAACGCCACAGTATCAGGTCTTCTGGCCGGCATCAGTGCATTGATGAATCCGCCAATGATATTTCTGCTGATTCCATTTTGTTATCTGGCCTTTAAACTTCCTTTAAAACAATTTGTAAGTGTTTCCATCAAGGCGGCCCTTCCCGCTGTATTGATTTTCTTTGGAACAAACTTCCTGCTATTCGGGACCCAATATCTTAAGTTCAGCTTGGGGTACGCTGATAAGTGGGCTTCTTTAGATAATCTGACCCACATAACCTGCCATGCAAACGTTCTTTTATCTTTTTTTGTTTACAGTATTATTTCGCCATTATTACACTTAAGCAGCTCTATCGGACTCCAGAATTTCAAAGACTATATACATCCCCTAATTAAAATACCTATTATCACCTTATTTCTAGGCTACACTGTTTACGCCATACAGAAAACCTGCCGGGGTTTATATTTAGATATGTATAATACGATACGACAAAGTTCTCCCGGCCACTTCAATCATCCGGCACCAGCCTTTCTCGTCTGGTTATTAATAATGCTTCTTTTCTATACTTACTTTAACCCCCAAGAAGCTTTTCTTTACTCAACTCAGGTTTTAGGTCCTTTTGTTTTCATATTGTTTGTGCAATATGAGACACTTTCTTGGAAATGGAAACATACGGTTCTCGTAGTGTTTATAATATGTACCGCATTCTTTAATATCAGATGCTTCTATGGTTGAGAATATCCGCGCAACCAGCTTTCACTTAAGATCATTAACAGCAGTTCCCGGAAAGTTTTCTGCTATATCCATAACTGCCGGTCTAAAGTTCTGTACTGAATGGCTTCTGATACGTGTTGTGATGTGATATCATCGCTGGGATCAAGATCCGCTATTGTCCGCGCCACTTTCAAAATCCTGTCATAAGCCCTGGCGCTTAAATTAAGCTCCGAAATAGCCATTCTAAGAACATCTTGCGCGTCCGGTTTCAAGCAACAATACTTTTGCATATCTTTAGTGCCCATACCGGCATTACTACGTACTTTCCTCCTGCGCTTAAAACGCTGTTCTTGTATTTGCCGTACAGCAACAACCCTTTGCCTGATAGCTTCCGACGTTTCGCCGCCAGCCGTGGAGGATAATTCCTGATACCTCATGCTCGGAACTTCTATATGTATATCAATCCTGTCCAGCAAAGGCCCGGATATTTTATTCCTATACGTTTGTATCTGCCTGTTACTGCACCTGCATTCCCGCTTGGCGTCTCCATAATAACCACAAGGACACGGATTCATGGCCGCAACCAGCATAAACTGACATGGAAAAGTAACATTCGCTAAAGCGCGGGATATGGTAACAAAACCATCCTCCAATGGCTGTCTTAAAACCTCCAGAACATTTCTGTGAAATTCAGGCAGTTCATCGAGGAATAACACTCCATTATGCGCAAGACTGACCTCACCCGGCAATGGATGAGTTCCTCCGCCAAGCAAACCAGCATCAGAAATTGTATGATGAGGCGCCCTGAATGGCCGCCTCACAATCAATGCGTCGTCCGCCTTTAAAATGCCGGCAATACTGTGTATTTTTGTTGTTTCAAGGGCCTCTTCCAGAAACATTTCAGGCAGTATGGACCTGATACGTTTCGCCAACATGGTTTTTCCGGTACCCGGAGGGCCTATCATTAATAAATTATGCCCACCTGCCACTGCTATTTCAATGGCTCGCTTGGCCAATTCCTGCCCCTTGACATCGTTAAAATCATCTTCATATTCTCCGCGCGCGCGATACAAATCTCCAACATCAACACGGAACCGTTCACAAGGCAGGGTTCCATTCAGAAAATCCGCTGCTTCACGCAAACTTCTAACGGGATACACCTCAAAATCTTCAACAACTCCTGCTTCAGCGGCATTTTCATGCGGCACAATACAACCGCGCAATCCTTCCTTCTTCATCCGCATCGCAATGGGTAAAACACCCTTAACCCTTCGAACCTCTCCGCTTAACGCCAATTCCCCTATCAGCCCGAACCGACTCATACGTTCAATATCTATTTCACCTTGAGATGCTATCATTCCTATTGCGATAGGCAGATCAAAACTCGGCCCCGCCTTTTTGATGTCCGCAGGCGCAAGATTGATAGTTGTACGCCCAACATGCGGCTTAAATCCTGAATTCGTAATAGCTGTATGAACTCTGTCTTTACTCTCTTTTACGGCCGTATCAGGCAGTCCAACAATGACAACTGTAGGATCCCCCCGCCCAGCATTAACTTCTATCACGACAGGATAGGCATCAACACCATAAACCGCACCAGAATAGACTTGCGTGAGCACAAAATACCTCCTTCAAATCAAGAAAACATCGCTGATGTTATCACAATAAACTCGTAAATGGCCAGCAACAATGACGCAAAAAACACTAATCAGTCAAAACAAATCTGAAAGAACGTTCCACCTCGCATGCCACAGGAATCCTGACATCTCTCTTATCCACCCATGCTCTTACAGCCCTATCGGCGGCGGCATCCAAAGTACCGTAACCACTGGATTTAACTATCTCTATATGATCAACATCTCCATCTGAACCAAAAACCACCTTTATAGTTACCAACCCCTCTTCACCGCGAAGCCTTGAACCAAGCGGATAACGCGGCCTTATATCTGCATCACCGTAATAATCGGCAACAACTCCTTTTTCAAGCAGATCAGCATCCTCTTCACCTGAAGATTGATTCTGAACAATATTTTCTGCATCAGGAATCTTAACCGCGGGCTGATCTTCCTTCTTTTCTTCCTGTTTATCCTTTTCAACTAAACTCACAGCAGGCAGCAGAGTTAAATCAACGGCTGATTTTCCCTCACGGAACGCCAGTAATGAGCTCTCTCTCTGTCGGCCCGCTAAAAGCTTGTCCGTATATACACCGGCAAAACAATGAACACACACAGCTATGAAGAATGCTACAATAAAATCTGATCTGCGCCTCATTGTCTATCCTTCACCTGAAAAGAAACTTCTAATATACCCTCGTTTTTTAAACCTGACAATAATTCAACCGCCACTCCCAGATTCGCGTTTTTATCACCCATAACCAATACCGGCCTGTTCTTTCTCCTGAAATCTTCCACCACCTTGCTCACTGCTTCATTCAAGCTGGTCAGCGTAACATCGCCCATTGACAATGTATTATCTGAAGAAATTGTTATTATAATTGAATGCTGATCATCTTTCATACCAGAACCGGCCGGCAAATCAACTTTTAACCCATTATAAACATCCATAGAAAGCATTGCGTAAACAAATGAAACCATTGTAAGAAACATAATGTCTATCAATGGCACAAGTTCTATGCGGGCTTTCCTATCCTTATACACCGGATTCAAACGCATAAAACAATCTCTCTAAAAGACCTTGTCTTTTTTTTCAACGGCCTTCCCGCCCTTTTTTGCAGGCAACCTCAAATTGCGTTGCCAGCTGCTCCAGTTTTCTTGCGGTTTCCGCAGACCTGTTCATGAAATAATTCAAAGGAATCAATGTGACAAGAGCTATCACCAAACCAGCGGCAGTAGTGATCAACGCTTCCGCTATGCCGCCAACCACAGCTTTAGGATTGTCAACCAAACTAACACCCAGCAGATCAAACGATTTAATAATGCCGGTCACAGTACCAAGGATGCCCAATAACGGTGCCATGGTAACTATGGTGTCCAGAATGGACAAACCCTGCTTAGTCTTTTCAATCTCATTTTCACCAGCTATCTGCATGGCTTCTGTCAGACCATGTTTTCTATGCTTTAAACCAGCCAGTAACACACGCATACTCATGGAGTCTTTCCCGCTTTTCCCCGCCTCAATAGCACCATCATAATCACCAGCTTCCACCAGATCAAACACACGATCTAAAATCTGAACACATTGCCGCCAGCCATGCCGCCACCAAAAAATCATACGTTCAATGCTTATTGTTAATGACACCAATGAGCATAAAAGCAGAGGCCACATCACTGGCCCGCCTTTATAGAACAAATTACTTATGAATTCCATTTTTGAGTTCCTTTCAGACCAAATATACCATCAAAACCAATGAGCCCTGTCCTTTATAGGACGTGTATGCTGATCACCACCACGCGTCTGCCCCCAGTGTTCCGCTATATTTAACAATACACAAACAGCTACTATGGACATTACAAGACTGGACCCGCCATAACTTATAAACGGCAAAGGAATCCCTTTTGTTGGAAGACATCCTGTCACAACACCAATATTGATTGCCGCTTGAAGAGAAATCATGATAGTCAATCCGAACCCGAGCAATTTGCCAAAACGATCCGATGCTCTCAGAGAAATGATTATGCCGCAAACCAAAAAAGCTATAAACAAAGCCAAAACCAACCCTGAAGCCAGCAAACCCAACTCCTCTCCTATTATTGCATATATAAAATCTGTGTGAGCCTCCGGCAAATATCTCTGCTTTTGAATACTATTACCCAGTCCAACACCAAACAAACCGCCATTAATCAATGCTATTTTAGATTGTATCAGATGATACGCTGTCCTTGGATATTTATCAGGCATAATAAATGCCAAAATACGCCCTATTCTCACTTTGTCCTGCATCACAGCCAAGACAAATGCGCTAACACCCATCGCCCCGGTAATCACAAGATACCCCAATCTTGTTCCACCGGTAAACATGAGAAGCATTCCCACAATTCCCGTGAGCAGTGTCGTGCCGAAATCAGGTTCCTTTAGCAACAAACAAAGCACAATTCCCAAGCCCGCAACTGGCACCAAAAAACCACGTTTCATATCCTCAGAATGATAACCTATCCTGGCCATCCATGATGCCAGCACAACCACAACTGAGAATTTTGCAAATTCAGAAGGTTGAATCTGAAGACTTGTTGGGAACAAACGCACCCATCTACTGCTCCCCCCAATAGTAACCCCTACAACCGGCATAAAAGGAAGTATAAGCAGAACAATCGCAAGCACACCCATTGCAGGAAATAATTTCTGCCACCAATGATAATCAAAACGCGCAACCAGCGGGGCAATAACAACAGCAACAACCAGCCACGCCAGTTGACGTTTCAGGAAAAACTGGGGATCACCAAACGAGGATTCACCTTTGACACTGCTTGTGCTGGCCAGCATCACAATCCCTATAGAAAGCAATGCCACAACAATCACTATCAGCGCAGTCGAAGTTCTTCCCATTCTATTCCGATCCGGAAATTCTCAATACCTGCCCAGGAATCAACTCGTCTCCTTCTTTAAGACCGTTCAAACCCCTAAGCGCGGCAGCACTGGTACCCCATCGTATCGCAATATCCTCAAGAGTTTCTCCCTCAGCAACAACATGTGTCGTGCTAACAGAAAGACCCGCATCAGAACTAACCTGCGCCGGCTTTTCTACTGCTGCCGTGACAGGATTTGCTTCCGTAGTTACCGGGGCTGGCGAAACCTGCGGAGTCACTACTGGCGAAGCTGTCTCCGCGGCAGGAACCGCCGTCTTCACCTCTTTTTTAGACGCAACTGGAATATTAAGCTTCTGGCCAACACGCAAAGCATCACTGCTCAATCCGTTAGCCTTACGAATTTCATCCGTACGAACACCATGCTGAGACGCTACAACAGAAAGACAATCTCCCGGCTTCACTACATACGTATTACCGGAGACTGTCGCGCCAGCAACAGCAGGAGCTGCACCGGCGACAGCAGGTTTCTTAACAGTCTTCACCGGTTCAGCCTTAATGTCTATCTTGCCGGGCAAAATCAGTTTCTGACCAACACGAATAGAACTCTTGGTGTCCATTGAATTAAAAGCCGCAATTTCCTTAACACTTAATTTATATCTGTGTGCTATACCAGATAATGAGTCTCCCTTGCGGACAACATATGTAGTGGTTTCATCGTCCGACCATGATTTCGGCGCCTGTTCAACGCGTGGCGGCTGAAAAACCGCTTTTTTCTCTGTTACTACTGTCGCTTGCGGCGCAGGTCCGCCCGGCATAATTACTTCTTCAGACTTCGCCGTGCCGGTGCCACGCGCTGTGCCACATCCTTGAATAACAAGACAGCCAACAGCTATGCAATGTATACCAACAACAATACTAACCAATACCGACGTCTTCATTTTGATTCTCCTCATTGATACACCTCACTATTTGTTCGAATTGATTTCCTCGTTCCTCAAAATTTTTAAATTGATCAAAACTGGCGCAAGCCGGAGACAACAAAACAACCTCTTTGCTCTTTGCATCCCTTTTTGCTGCAACCACCGCACCACGAATCGTTCCACATAACCGGCATTCAATCACATCTCCCCAAGCCGCCTTCATATGCTCTGATGCATTTCCAATAAGATAAGCACATTTCACCTCCTTTGCCAATATTTCTTTCATCCATTTTAAGTCATATTCCTTAAGAATACCACCCGCTATCAGCCTGATTCCAGCGGATCCTTCACACATCCGTAAGGCCGCATACATTGCTGATAAATTCGTGGCTTTGGAATCATTAATATATCTCACGCCATTAACACATGCAATTTCAGCCATTCTATGCGGTAAAGGCTTGAACATCCTCGCCGCATGCTCAATCAAAGACGGCTCCACCCCGCATATCCTCAACGCACCAGTAGCAGCAGCAACCATAACGCCTGTAATGTCATTATCAAAGATCGTTCCACTTATACTGAGCGATTTATTCTCATTATTGCAATTCCAGAAAACTTCACCTTTACGGAAACAATAATCCGCATCCCGGGATAAACCAAACAGAACACTATGACCTATATTGGGAAGATGTTTTCCCACTTCATTCCATTCCTCGTCTAATATAATTGCTGTATCACCTTCCTCTTCGTTCATTTTCGCAAAAAGCCTGGCCTTCACAGCTCTATACTTATTTATATCACCATGCCTGTCTAAATGATCGTTCTGAACATTGAGCAACACACCTATCCTTGGTCTGAAATCTTTAACCTTTTCCAGTTGAAATGAACTCACTTCTACAACAATCCAATCTTTTTCCGCCTCATCCATCACAACAGAACACAATGGTCTTCCATAATTGCCTGCCGGAACGGCTGAATATCCAGCAAGAGACAAAACTTCAGAACAAAACTTAACCATCGTACTCTTCCCTTTGGATCCAGTAATCGCTAATATCGGACTCTGACAATATCGCCAACCTAATTCCAGTTCAGACAAAACTTCTGTTCCGCAAGACTCCAAACTTTTCACCCAATCACTATTCTCCGAAATCCCGGGACTTGTAATGCAAACATCATATTGATCTTCCGGTAATTTTTCCGAAAGAATCACTTCAGCACCAGCACTTTTAAGCCTTCCTGCCCGTTCCTGCACATCTGCACTGTCAACACATTTATCAACTACCGTAACACGCGCCCCCGTGCTCAGCAACAGCATGCAGGCCGCTTCACCGCTCACGCCCAACCCGAGAACAATAACTTTTTTGTACCCAACGCCTGATTGACAGTCCATGCAGGATAAATGTCCTTCCTCTTTCTTCCGCAACTATCTGATCTTCAACGTTAATATGCCCAATAAAGCGAACAAAATAGACAGTATCCAGAATCTCACTGTTACCTGCGTCTCACTCCATTGTTTCATTTCAAAATGATGATGTATGGGCGCCATCGCGAACACACGCTTTCCTCTGAGTTTAAAAGAAGCAACCTGAATGATCACGCTCAACGCTTCCATGACAAAAACACCGCCAACAATAACAAGCATAAGCTCCTGCTTTATCAACACAGCAACAATTGCGACACCACCACCAAGAGCTAGACTGCCCGTATCTCCCATGAATACCTTGGCAGGATGACAATTATACCACAGAAACCCCAGACATGCCCCCAGCATACAACCACAGAAAACGGTAAGCTCACCACTGCCGTTTATGTAAGGAACCTTCAGATACTGCGCAAACCCCGTATGCCCCGCAATATAAGACATGACCAGATACGACAATGTCACGGAACTGCAACATCCAACCGCCAGACCATCAAGACCATCCGTAAGATTCACACCATTACTCGCCCCGATAATAACAAACCCTACAAAGAGAAAAGCTCCGATCAGACCTATATCATTAATAACCGGGTCTTTTAAAAAAGGCACCATCAACTGCCGGACTCTGTCTCTGGTTTCTGGCATCATTATCAATGACATAACAACCGCGACCGCCAATAATATTTCCAAAAACATTTTTGTCCGCGCTTTGAGCCCCTTTGATCTCTTTTTGTTTATCTTAGTATAATCATCCCAAAAACCTATTAATCCCATATAACACATTGTTAGAAGAGAAATATGAATGAAAATATTGGTCGGCATAGCCCATAGTAATGTCGAGAAAACAATTGCTCCAATAATCAAAATACCACCCATCGTAGGAGTGCCTTCTTTTTTAGCATGCAAAGCATATAAATAGGGCGCCTCCGCGTTCCTCACATGCTGACCGATACGCAACCGCTGCAACCAATTTATTACCAGCGGTCCAATCAGCACCGTCAAAAGAAATGCCGTACCTGCGCCCGCAACAGTTCTTACGGAAATATAACGAAAAACCCTTAATGGTGAATAAATATGCTGCAGAAGATGTAAGTAATAAAACATTATTTCAACCCCAAAAAATCAACCCAAGCCCGACATTTATATAAAAACCATCCGTCTACTTATGCGCTACGGTCCATTACGTGCCCATCCAACTCTTCCCCCCACAACATCAGGGAACATGGATCTCCATTCGTCAGCATAGATTCTTGCGTCACCAAAGCAACAACAGAATGATCATCCTCAGGCTCGTCATTATTATTGATAACGCTATCATCTTCAGCCATGTTTACTTCTCGTATATTTTGACCTTCCTCATACGGTTTGTCGTAATCATTCATGCAACGCTCCTCCTGTTTTCAAATGAGCAACTGCACTCCTATCCCTGTCTCGATCTTCTCTCCATCTCCTGAACAATTTCCTCCATATGCATTCCACGCGATCCCTTTAAAAGCACTTCATCATTAGCATCAATCTTTTCTATAATCCTTAAAACCGCTTCATGATTATTCGCGCAATGAAACACTTTATCCCCCTTAAATCCGCCATCTCTCGCACCTTGTGCTATAATTTCCCCTAAATCACCGATTGCAATCAACCCGGCAATATTCCGGCCGGCGACAAACCTGCCCAATTCCTCATGCTCGCGTATTGCAACATCCCCCAGTTCCAACATGCCGCCCAATACAAGCCATTTTTTCGACTTCCCGCCAACCTCGCTAAATGCCTGTATCGCCGACCTCATGCTCAATGGATTACTGTTGTATGCATCATTAATAACAACGATCTTATTTATGATCTTTTTTTCCCACCTCATGGGCAACGACTTATAATTCTTTATCGATTCTTTGATTTTATCCCAATTAACACTCGCACTCCTCGCGATAGCCACAGCAAACATAGCGTTTATCACATTGTGAATACCCGGAACCGGAATATCTAAGCACACCTCATCACCTGATGTTTTTTCCAGTATACACACTTTATTACCGTCATATTCTCTTTTAACACACCGGTAATCTGCATCCTGCTCCATTGACACTGTTACCACACGGCATCGACATTCCGACCTAAACATGCTGAAAAAACGATCATCCCTGTTAAGAACCGCCATGCCTTCGCCCGGTAATCTTTTCAACAAACAACCTTTTTCTTTCGCAATGGCTTCTTCAGTCCCAAAAAACTCTATATGCGCACGGCCAATATTTGTTATCAACCCCCAAGATGGATTCAGCACATCACAAAGTCTGTCTATCTCGCCCGCATGATTCATGCCTATTTCAAACACACCTATGCGACATGACGGCTCCATGTCCAGTATGCTCATAGGAAGCCCTATCTCATTATTCCAATTCCCTCTTGTATATGCTACCGGC